>NZ_JBANDI010000001.1:0-260459 GCF_039123485.1 Flavobacterium sp. PL12 | reverse complement strand
ACTGCGCTCAATTAAATTTGGTATTTGCGTTGCTGTTAATTGTTTAAACAAGTCATTTTCACTGTCAATTGACATATATTCAGCAACTAAACTTAACGCAACAACTTCGATATCAGTCATTTTAAATTTTCTTCCTACAGCAGAATGGTACGGTGAATCGCAATTCAAGGAACTAATAACTTCTAAAATTCTTAAATAATTTTTCTTTATATTTGACATGGATATTGGTTGTTTAGCGACTTCAAGATACTGAATTTCAGTATCTTGACCAATATCTAAGTCATTTATTTTACTTTAAATAATTACACCCAACGGGTTATTCTTAATACAATTATAATTCCCTATAGATTCTAGTTTAGATGATAAACTAGAATCTATAGGGAATTTTTTATTAGAGTAATTTTGATTTTTTTGAAAACTGCCAAGTTCTTATTTCTAAAGTGTTAGAAGCAAATTTAAATAACGCGAGTTTCACGACACTGCAAACTCTATTTCAGTTCTTTGTACATTACATAGTGCTCACCAACACCTGATATTTCAAAAGGTTCCCCTTTTATCTTGTATCCCATTTTTTTATAAAAACCAGTTGCTTCTTGTCTTGCGTTAAACCAAATTAAATCGGTTTTCTCTACGGAACAAAATTCTTCAGCATTTTGAATTAACAGATCACCAAAACCTTTTTTCTGACTTTCTTTTAAAACTGCCATTCCCCGAATTTGAAATTGATTTTTCAAACTAAATAATTCGGTATTTGCTTTAAATAAAGACACTACTCCTGAAAGGTTTTCATCTTTATATAATCCAATATGAACGGTTGTTGGTAAATTATCTCCATCAAAAGTGCAAGTTTGGATAGGTTTTCCAATTCGAAGTACCAGATGTCGGACAGGAATTACTTCTAAAGCGGTTATTTTTCTTAAATTTATCATTAGATTTTTAATTTTTTTTTAGTGCTTCTAAATTTATAATAATTTCATATTAAATTCTTTATGATTGTAAATGGCTTTATAGTAGCAAAGTTTAAAGTTTACTTTTAGACTTTTTCAAAAAAAAACTTGCATTCAAGCAAACTTATTAATTATATTTGTACCGTTGTTAATGCGAAAGTAGCTCAGTTGGTAGAGCTCCAGCCTTCCAAGCTGGTTGTCGCGAGTTCGAGCCTCGTCTTTCGCTCTAAATATTCAAATTTATTTTGAAATTTTATTTTACTGTTTATAATGCGAAAGTAGCTCAGTTGGTAGAGCTCCAGCCTTCCAAGCTGGTTGTCGCGAGTTCGAGCCTCGTCTTTCGCTCTAAAACCTCAAACTCTGTTTGAGGTTTTTTTGTTTTGTCTATTTTATAAAACTAAGATCTTTTCCACTTTCTAATTCGACAGGAGTATTGTTCTGCGTAAATAAACGTGCAGTTAAATTTCCTTTTAAAGTGATTTTATCTCCTTTTACTTCAAGCCAACTTCCTTCACGAAGTCCTAGCACAGGAACTGAATTATAAGCATGGAATTCTTTAATTCTAGTTTCTCTTGTCTCACCCATGTGATTCGAATTTAAGTCGGGATCTAAATAATGAGGATTTAAATTAAAAGGAATTAAGCCTAGTGTTTGAAAACTTGGCGGATAAACTATCGGCATGTCATTTGTAGTTTGCATTGAAAGTCCGCATATGTTACTGCCGGCGC
Source organism: Flavobacterium sp. PL12 (assembly GCF_039123485.1). Classification (NCBI taxonomy): domain Bacteria; kingdom Pseudomonadati; phylum Bacteroidota; class Flavobacteriia; order Flavobacteriales; family Flavobacteriaceae; genus Flavobacterium; species Flavobacterium sp. PL12. The sequence goes on along the minus strand of NZ_JBANDI010000001.1, from coordinate 258,784 downwards.
TAGTCCCTAAATAGGGAGTTCCATTCTTTACAGCTTCTGAAAGAGTTCTCATGATATTCTTTTTATACAATTGTGAAACAAGAACAAATGTGCTTCCTCCACCAGTAAAAATACCTTCGGCATTTTTAATTGCTAATGCTGCATCTTCAAATTCATGAACTCCAGTTACTTTTTTATTTATTTTGGCGAAAGCCAATGCAACTTTTGTTGTGTACTCCTCATGCGAAATTCCTCCAGGTCGAGCATAAGGTATAAATAGAATAGTATTGCAGTTTTGAAAATGTATTTCTAGCTCTGGTAATAAATAATCTAGAAAATCACCGTTATTTATTGATGATGAGCTTGCGATTAATATGTTTTTCATTTTTATATTTCTTAATTTATGCTAAAGATAGAGATAAGGTTATTTTATTTCAAACTTTTAATTAACATTTTTTTACCAAGGCATTAGCAGTTAATTTAGAAGGCATTAGGATACTTTTACGTGCTATCAATTACAGCTTTTGAAACTATGATTAGAATTGTGTATTTATTTTTGGCTCTTGCATCAGCTAATATTTGGGCGCAACAAATTCCAAGAACACAATTGAAAGGCAAAGTTTTTGCTGAAATAGCTGCTTTAGATGGCATTTATGTAGTAAATCAAAAAACCGAAAAGACTTCGATTACAAATCAAGAAGGTGAATTTACAACTTTTGCAACCGTGGGCGATACTTTGGTTTTTTCCTCGGCACAATTTCCGGAAATGAGAATAGCTTTAACTAGTAAGGATTTTCAAGATAAGCTTGTAACTGTGAAAATGAACGCTGTAATAAATCAACTTGATGAGGTGATTGTAAGTAATAGAATTAATTCTGTTTCGATGGGAATAATTCCAAAAGGTCAGAGATCTTATACTCCAGCAGAACGAAGATTAAGCACCGCTACTAATTTAAATGCATCTGCAAATGTAGGTACAATGATGGGCGGATCAATTTCTGCAGATCCATTGCTTAACTGGATTTCTGGTCGGACTAAGATGCTAAAGAAAGAATTAGAAGTTGAAAAAAAAGAATCCTACCTCAGACAGCTTGAAAATATGTTTGATGCAAATTTTTACGTCAACAAATTAAAAATCCCTTCAGAATACGTAAAAGGGTTTGAATATTATGCTGTGGAAAATGAGAGTTTTGTTACTATTTTAAAATCTAAAAATCTAGCAACAACAACTTTTCTGATAAGTGAATTAGCTATTAAATATAAAGAAATTATCGCGAGTGAAAATTAAAATTACATTACAGTTACTCTTTATTTTAGTGTTCCATTTCGCCACTTCGCAAACAAGAGAAGTGAAGGAAATTAGCGGTTCAATAACTGCCGACTCCGTATCTGTGGAGTGGGTAAATATTGTAAATACTACAACTGAGAAAGCAACGGTTTCAGATACCAATGGTAATTTTAAATTATTAGTTAGCGTAAATGACATCTTGATTTTAACGGCTGTTAATTTGGAAACTGTTCGAAGGAAAATTGTTTCAGAAGATTTAGTGAAAGATTTTTTAACCATTAAAATGATTTCTCGAAGTGTACTGCTGAAAGAAGTAGTAGTTAATGAAGCAACCTTTTCTGCAGAGAGTTTGGGAATAATTCCATACGGACAGAAAAAATACTCAGCCGCCGAAAGAAAATTATATACGGCAACTTCTGGAAATGGAATAGATGGATTACTTAATACCATTTCTGGGCGAAAAGCGATGTTGAAAAAAGAGATTATTGTAGAGAAAAAGGAGCGACTCTTAGCTCGTATTGATGTGCTGTTTGAAGATCATTATTATCTCGAAACTTTAAAAATTCCTAAATTGTACATAAAAGGATTTCAGTATTACTGTGTAGAAGATGTTCCTTTTGCTAATGCACTTCGCGCTAAAAACAAAGCCTTAGTCATGTTTTTGATTGTAGAACTTGCTGAAACTTATAATGAAATAATTGCTGTTGAAAACAAGTAGAATTATAATTTTATTTTTCCTTCTAATCCGTCAAATTTCTTTTGGTCAGGTCGCTAATGAAAAAATGATTTATGGTAAAATCATATTAGATTCTAATGATGCTAGTGCAGTGCATATACTAAACGTAGTAAATGGAAAAACAAGCGAAAATAACAAAGAAGGTTATTTTTATATTTCGGCTAAAATAAATGATGTCTTAGTTTTTACAGCAGAAAACTTAGAATCCCATCGGTTAAAAATCAATTCTACTATTTTTTTATCTGGAGAATTTTTTGTAAAAATGTTTCCTAAAACAATACAACTTAAAGATGTGGTTGTAAAAAAAAGTAATTTTTCGGCAGTGTCATTAGGTATTCTGTCTAAGGAACCTAAGAGATATTCTCCAGCTGAACGGAAATTACAAACTGCCGGCGATTTTAAACCTATAATGTTACTTAATTTGATAGGTGGTACGATGCCACTTGATCCGTTGATAAATAAGATTAATGGTAGAACAAAGAGATTAAAGAAGTTGGTGGCTCTAGAGCAGAAAGAAATTTATCTCAACAAGATTTCTGAATTGTACCCACAGGACTTTTTTACCAATACTTTAAGCATTTCCTCTAAGTACGTTAGTGGTTTTAAATATTATATTGTCGAAAACGATGCTTTTTTGAAGGTGCTAACTTCTAACAATGCAGATGAAATTACCTTTTTTATGATTACATTAGCTCAGGAATATAAAGCACTTGCCCTTATTGAAAAAAAATAAGTGCATCATGATTTTTTCCTAATATAAAATTTTCTTTAAAGTTATAGAATGTAAAACCACTCCCAAATGAAAAATAAAATCGGAATAATTTGCTTGATTTTCTTTACCCAATTTATTTTTGCTCAAAATGAAAATAGGAAACCCTTGCATGGTCAGTTTCAAAATGAAACTTCACTTGTCGATAATGGTTACGTTTTTAATTTAAATTCGAAAACACGCACCTTTATAAGTAATCAAGGTTTTTTTGATATTTTGGCAAAAGCCAAAGATACTTTGCTAGTATCAAGTGCTACCTTTAAGTCGCGTAAAATCGTTCTTCAAGACAAAGATTTTTTAAAGCCATTATTAGTTCTCAACTTAGAATCGCAAACCACGATTCTTAATGAAGTTATTGTGAAAGGTAAAACAGAAATAAAGCCCGCAATTCCAAGTTCTCAAAAAATTGTTGATATGGAGTTTATCGATGATGTTCAATCTTCTCCTAAAAATAGAGCGATGCCATCTGATGGAACTATAGAAAACGGAATGGACTTTGTTCGAATGTTTAAAATGGTTTCTAAATTATTCAGAAAAGAAAACGCTGAAAAGGCGGAGTCAATTTCACAACTAGGATTTGCTGATGCTGTTTCAAAAGGTGTAGACCGCTATTTTTTTACAAATACCTTGAACTTGAAAGTGGACGAAATTGGGCTTTTTCTTGATTATTGTGAAAATGATCCAAAATCGAAAACATTATTAAAAGAAAAAGATGAATTTATGTTGATCGATTTTCTAATCACCAAGAATGAAGAGTTTAAAAGAATTACTACTTTTGAAAAATGAAAAAAACAATTTTAATTACATTTTTAGGTTTTTTATTTTTAACCCTTACTTCCTTTAGTGCGCATAAGTTCTACGTTTCGCTCTACCAAGTAAATTATGCTCCTGAAAAGAAGATGTTACAGATAACAGCAAGGTTATTTGTTGATGATGTGAATAACAGTATTGGAAAAAAGTATAAAAAGAAAATGAATCTAGGTTCTGAAACGGAAACGGTAGAGGATTTAAATTTGTTTAAAAAATATTTCAATGAAAAATTTTCTATCAAAGTAAATGGCCAACTTAAATCTACCCAGTTCTTAAGCAAAGAAATGGAGGGAGATGTGCTTATTTGTTACTTCAGTATTAAAGATATTAACAAGGTAACTGGATTAGAAATTTACAATGCTATCATCACCGAAGGAAACTCAGAGCAGCAAAATATTATGCATTTTAATGTTTTAGGAGTGAAAAATACGTTGCTTTTTAGTGAATCATCATCTAAGGGCATGTTAAAATATTAATTATATAAGATAGATTTATATAAAATTGTTATTTTCACAGATTGAAAAACCAGATTTAAACCTATGAGAAAATTATCCTTATTATTATTTCTTCCGGCATTATTGTTTGCTCAAGAAAAAACACCTGCATCTGCTACTAAAGAACCAGGCAGATACGACAACAATAAGTTCAGTCAAATGTATGATTTGTTAGCAACTCCTAACATGTTTCGTACTGCATCTGGAGCGCCAGGTCCAGCATATTATCAACAACAAGCTGATTACAAAATAGACATTGAGCTAGATGATAAAAATTCTAGCATCAAAGGTTCTGAGGTAATTACATATCATAATAATTCTCCAGACACTTTGGAGTATTTATGGATACAGTTAGACCAAAATCAAGCAGCAAAAACTTCTGAAACACCTTTAGCAGATAGCCAAAGAATGGAGCAGGTTTTTCCAGCATCAAATTTTGCTAATAAATTTTTGAAACAAGATTTAGATCGAGGATTTAATATTGAGTCGGTAAAAGATATAAAAGGTAGCCCATTGTCTTACACGATTAATCACACAATGATGCGTATTAATTTAGTAACACCTATGAAACCTGGAGAGAAAATCTCTTTTTCGATTAAGTGGAATTACAACATCAATAACTACAGAGTAGAAGGTGGTCGTTCAGGGTATGAATTATTCGAGAAAGATGGTAACAAACTTTATGTAATTGCTCAGTTTTATCCAAGAATGGCCGTTTATAACGATGTTGAAGGATGGCAAAATATGCAATTCTGGGGAACAGGTGAATTTACATTGCCTTTCGGTAATTTTGATGTAAACATTACAGTTCCAGCTGATCACGTTATGGAAGCTACTGGTGATTTAATGAACAGAAGTGAAGTTTTCACGCCTGAGCAAGTAAAAAGATATGAGTTGGCATTGAAAACGTACGACAAGCCAGTTGTTATTGTTACTCAAGCGGAAGCGGAAGCAGCTGAAAAAGGATTCTCAAACAAGAAGAAAACTTGGAAGTTTAGTGCTAAGAATGTAAGAGATTTTGGTATTTCTACTTCAAGAAAATTCATTCTTGATATGATGGCTGTGAAGTTAAGTGAAAGGTCAGTAATGGCAGTTTCTATATATCCTAAGGAAGCAAATCCTTTTTGGGGTGAAACAGCAACACGTACTGTAGCGCACACATTGAAAAGCTACTCGTCACATACTTTTGATTATCCTTATCCAAAAGCTGTTTCAGTATCTGCAGAAGATCAAGGAATGGAATATCCTATGATTTGCTGGAATTACGGTCGTCCTGATGAAAATGGGGTGCTAAGTGAGCGAATTAAAAATGGAATGATTGGAGTTACAATCCACGAAGTAGGACATAACTTTTTCCCAATGATCGTAAACTCTGATGAGCGCCAATGGTCATGGATGGATGAAGGATTGAATACCTTTTTGCAATATGTAGCTGAACAAGAAATGGGAATTAACTTTCCTTCAAGTCGTGGTCCTGCTAGTAAAATTGTACCTTATATGAGTGGAGATCAAAAATTCTTAGAACCTATCATGTCTAACTCTGAAACTATAGCTCAGTTTGGTGCAAACGCTTACGGCAAGCCTGCAACAGGATTGAATATTTTGAGAGAGACAATTATGGGAAGAGAATTGTTTGACCATGCCTTCAAAATTTACGCAAATAGATGGAAATTCAAGCATCCTACACCAGAAGACTTTTTTAGAACTATGGAAGATGCTTCTGCAGTAGATTTAGACTGGTTTTTTAGAGGATGGTTTTACTCAACTGATTTTGTAGATATTGGAGTTAAAGATGTAAAACAATATTTTGTAACTGAAACGCCTACAAAAGAATTGAAAGACGCTATTGTTAAAAGAGGTCGATTTGGCGAAGAAAAAGGTCCTTTTGTATATTTAGTTCCAAGTACAAGCGGAGAATTATCTTCTAAAAATAAGAAAGCGTTAAAAATTGAAGATGTTAATTTACTTTCAGACTATGTAAACACAAAGTTTACTGCCGAAGAAAAATCAAAATTAAAATCTCCTAAGTTTTTCTACGAAGTAGAGTTCAATAAACCAGGTGGAATGCTAATGCCTATCATTGTTGAATTAACTTATGAAGATAATACAACTGAGATGTTCAAATATCCAGCACAAATTTGGAGAAAAAATAATGATACCGCTAAGAAAGTATATGCTACTGAAAAAGCAATCAAGAAAATCCAAATAGATCCAAAATTAGAAACAGCTGACATCGATGTCACTAATAACACTTGGCCAAAACAAGAAGTAAAATCTAAATTTGACTAAGCAATTATAAAATCTAAAAAGACTCTGAAAAGAGTCTTTTTTTTTATGAAATATTTAAAAGTAGCAGGTTCAAAAATTGGTATCTTTGTAGCAATAAAAAACAAAATATATGTTTGGTATAGGTGGAGGGGAATTAATTTTCATCATGTTTATAGTTTTAATGCTTTTTGGGTCTGATAAAATACCGGAAATTGCACGTACAATGGGTAAAGCAATGGCGCAACTTAAAAACGCCACAAACGATATTAAAAGCGAAATTCAAAAGGGTGCAGATAATAGTGGTTTTGACGCTAAAACGTTAGGAGATTTACGAGTTAATTTAACTAGTGAAGTTACTAAGATGAAGGAAAATCTTTTAGGTGATACTTCCCAGTTTCATGACATGGCTGGAAATATTACTTCTGAAATAAATAAAGCTAAAGATAATATGTTAGGAGATGTTAACGCCTCGGTGGAATCAACTAAAGAAATTATTGATGATATTCCAGGACCTATAAAACGTCAAATGTAATGTTGGAAAAATTACTTTCTTTAGACACTGATCTACTTCTTTTTTTAAATGGTTTAGGTTCGCCGGCTTACGACGGACTTTGGTTGTTTATAACTAAACAAAGCAATTGGATTCCTTTGTTCTTATTGTTGTTATATGTCATATTTAAAAAATTAGGAGCAAAGCAAACTTTGTATCTACTTCTATTTGTTGCTCTTTTAGTGACTTTTACTGACCAAATGACAAATGTATTCAAGAATGGTTTTCAGCGTTTACGACCGTGTAACAATCCTGAAATCAACACGATTTTGCGTGTAGTTCAAGTGAGAAGATCTTTTAGTTTCTTTTCTGGGCACGCATCAAACTCAATGGCTGTTGCAACCTTGTTATATTTTACTTTAAGATCTTACTTTAAATATTTTGGTTTGATTTTTATATGGCCATTTATTTTTGCTTACAGTAGAATTTATATAGGATTACACTATCCACTAGATATTTTAACGGGCTATTTGTTTGGAGCTATATTTGGATTTTTGATGTTCAAAATCTATCGCGCAGCACAACAAAAGTATTTTCCAAAGCCTATCTTATAACTTTTCGAATTTTCTATTTTATCTATAAAACCCGACTTACGGTCAAGCCATCACGAATAGGAAGTAATACAGTTTCTACTCTAGGATCGTTTTTTAGTAAGTCATTATATTCCATTATTATTTTTGTGCTCAAATCATTTGGATTTACTTGTTCAAGAACTTTACCACTCCACAAAACATTATCGGACAAAATAATTCCGCCTTTATTCATTTTTGGTAAAATCAATTCAAAATAGTTGAGATAATTTTCTTTGTCAGCATCGATGAACACTAAGTCGAATTTTGGTTCTAACGTTGGAATTATAGAAACTGCTTCGCCTAAATGCTGAAAAATCTGCTTTCCCCAAAGAGATTTATTGAAGTGTTTTCTTTGAAAGTCAACTAATTCTTCTTTAATGTCAATTGTGTGTAGCGTTCCATTTTCTTGCATTCCTTCGCACAAGCATAGCGCTGAATAGCCAGTGTACGTGCCAATTTCCAGAATATTCAGTGGTCGAATAAGTTTTGCTAACATACTTAAAACTCTACCTTGAAAATGCCCGCTCAACATGCGAGGAAGTAGTATTTTCTGATATGTTTCTTTATTTAACGCTGCTAATAATTCAGGTTCTTTTTCAGAATGTTGCTCAATGTAATCTTCTAGTTCTTGGGATATGAAATGCATTATTTTAATTATTTTCAATTGTCGACAAAGTTATCAAATTATCAAATCAACAAATCAAGAAATTGTCATTAAATTTGCAGCATGGAAATTGATAAAAAAGACATACGAGCCTTATCTAAAGAAGCATTGAGAGAGTTTTTTGTTACTCACGGCGATAAAGCTTTTCGTGGGAATCAAGTTTACGAATGGCTTTGGAGTAAAGGCGCACATAGTTTTGATGATATGACAAATGTTTCAAAAGAAACAAGAAATATGTTAGAAGCTAATTTTGTCATCAATCATATCAATGTAGATACGATTCAACGCAGTGAGGACGGAACTGTAAAAAATGCTGTCCGATTACATGATGGTTTAGTGGTTGAATCGGTTTTAATTCCAACAAATACCAGGACAACGGCTTGTGTATCTAGTCAAGTAGGTTGTAGTTTAGATTGCAATTTTTGTGCGACAGCGCGACTTAAAAGAATGCGTAATCTAGAGCCAGCTGAAATTTATGATCAAGTAGTAGCTATAGATAAAGAAAGTAGATTGTACTACAATCATCCTTTATCTAACATCGTTTTTATGGGAATGGGTGAACCGCTCATGAACTATAATAATGTGTTGAAAGCAATTGAAATGATCATTTCGCCAGAAGGTCTAGGGATGTCTCCAAAAAGAATCATGTTATCAACTTCCGGAGTTCCAAAGATGATTAAAAAATTAGCTGACGATGATGTGAAATTTAAATTAGCAGTATCGTTGCATTCTGCTATTGATGAAATTCGCTCGCGAATAATGCCTTTTAGTGCTAATTTTCCACTTGCAGATTTACGTGAATCATTAGAATATTGGTACAGAAAAACTAAAAGTAAAATTTCATACGAATATGTTGTTTGGAAAGGAATTAACGACAATAAAGAATCAATAGATGCATTAGTTAAATTTTGCAAATACGTTCCTTGTAAAGTGAATTTGATTGAATACAACCCAATTGATGATGGCGAATTTCAACAAGCTTCAGAGGAATCTATAAATGCTTACATAAAAGCATTAGAAACCAGCGGAATTGTTGTAAAAGTTAGACGAAGCCGTGGAAAAGATATTGATGCTGCTTGTGGCCAACTCGCAAATAAAGAAGCTTAATTTTTTTCTTTTTAAATAAGGTCTAAAACAAGGAAAGCAGTTGTAAGATTGTAGGCTAAAAACGTATCTTTGGCCTTAATGAATATTACTTCACAAATAAAACAGCCCATTTTCAAAGAAATGGAACTTTTCGAGAAAAAGTTCTATCAATCGATGACCTCACAAGTGGCTTTGCTGAACAGAATCACCTATTATATTGTCAACAGAAAAGGGAAGCAAATGCGACCGATGTTTGTTTTTCTAACGTCAAAAATGGTTTCAGCAGGAATTGTAAATGAGCGAACTTATCGTGGAGCGTGCGTTATAGAATTAATTCATACCGCGACCTTAGTTCATGACGATGTAGTAGATGACAGTAATAGACGAAGAGGTTTTTTCTCAATTAATGCACTTTGGAAAAATAAAATTGCAGTATTAGTTGGAGATTATTTATTATCAAAAGGACTTTTACTTTCTATAGATAATGGCGATTTTGATTTGCTTCGAATAATTTCTGTTGCGGTGCGTGAAATGAGCGAAGGAGAATTACTTCAAATTGAGAAAGCGCGAAGACTTGATATTACTGAAGAGGTTTATTACGATATTATTCGAAAAAAGACAGCGACACTTATTGCTGCTTGTTGTGCTCTTGGTGCAAAATCTGTAATTGAAGATGATGCTCAAGTAGAAAACATGAGAAAATTTGGCGAACTCATTGGCATGGCATTCCAAATCAAAGATGATTTATTTGATTACACTGATGAAGCTATTGGGAAACCAACAGGAATTGATATTAAGGAGCAAAAAATGACATTGCCACTAATTCATGTTTTGAATACTTGTACTTCAAAAGAAAAAAGCTGGTTGATCAATTCTATTAAAAATCACAATAAAGATAAAAAAAGAGTAAGAGAAGTTATTGCTTTTGTTAAAGACAATAATGGTTTACTTTATGCGGAAGACAAAATGATTGAATTTCAGCAAGAAGCACTTTTACTATTGAATAATTACCCAGATTCTGAGTATAAAGATGCTCTGATCTTAATGGTTAATTACGTAATTGAACGAAAAAAGTAAATCTGAATATTGATAAAATGAAAAATTCTTTAAATTTTTCATTTTATTTTAATTTTTAATTTACTTATAATGAGTTGGTTAATTTCTTTCGTTAACTAATTTTTAAATATTTTAATTCTACATGCAACCTTTTTGCATCTATTCTCGTCTATGTAAGTAGAAGTCCCATTCAATGTCAAAAAGCAATTATAATTAAAAATTTTGCTGTTAGTATTGAACTTTCAAATTGCCATTGAATTTTGCCATTGAAACTATTTATGAAAGTAATCAATTTACATCAACGAGAAAGTGAATTAATCCAGTTAGCTGTCGATAATAATCGACAAGCGCAGCAGCAGATTTACACTCAGTTTTCTCCCAAAATGTTAAGTGTTTGCCGTCAATATATAAAAGACATTCATCAAGCTGAAGATATTATGATAACCGCTTTTATGAAAGTGTTTGTTAATCTTAAAAATTTTCAGAATAGTGGAAGTTTTGAAGGTTGGATCAGGAGAATTATGGTAAATGAATGTATTTCCTTTATTAGAGTCAATAAGAAAATAAAATATATTGAAGACGAAACTTTTTTTGAAGAGCGCTTTAATAATGTAGAAAGTAAATTTTCAATAGAAGACATTCAGTTTTTGATCGATGGTTTGCCAGATGGTTATAAAATGGTTTTTAATTTATTTGCAATTGAAGGTTTTAAACATCATGAGATTGCCGAACTTTTAGGTATTAGCGAAGGAACGTCAAAGTCGCAATTATCACACGCGAGAAAAATGTTACAAGGACAAATTAACAAGTCAAAAAATTATAGTTATGGAACTGAATAAATTTGAAAAAGAATTCAAGAAGCAGTTAGACGCTCGCGAAATTCAGCCTTCAAAAATGGCATGGGAAAAACTAGACGCTATGCTGACTGTAAAGGAGAAACCAAAAGCGAACTTTTTTTGGATCTATATTGCTGCAAGTTTTGTCGGTTTTTTATTAATTGGAACTTTCTATTTCCGTGCGATTGAACCTGCAGTGCAAATTGATAATATGCCTTTAGTTATTGAAAAAAAAGAGAATAGTAATGATACCGAACAAGAGGAAGTTGATAATGAAAATTTAGCTCCTAATCTAGTACATAAAAATAATTCGAAAGAAAAGAAGATTGTTGCAAGTTTGATTGCTAGCAGCAAGTCAGAAATAAAATTAAATAAAGACGATAAGCTTCCAGTTAATAACGTATCAAATGATAAAAACGCTGTGGTAGTCATTTCTGAAAAACCTGTCGTACCAAATGCCAAAAAAAATAGATATATGTCAGCGGAAAAACTTTTAGCAGAAGTGAGTACTACTAAAAATGAGATAAATACAATCGATAAAATAAGCCAGAGAACGAGAGGTGGTATCGCAGTAAGCTCAAACGATTTATTAAATAATGCTGAAAGCGAACTCAATCAATCGTTCAAAGAGTCAGCGGTCAATAAAATTAATAAAAATTATAATGCACTTAGAACAGTATTAATTAATAGAAATTATCAAGAATAGAAATCAATCATCAATCATCAATCAAAAAACGAAAATCATGAGAAAAATTATTTTATTTACTGCTATTCTTTTGGTCGCAATGGTCGCCAAATTAAATGCTCAAAGCACGGGAAGTTATAAATATGTTTTAGACTGGTCCTACTGGGAACCTACATCTCCTAAGTATAACATGAGTTTTGAAAAGAATCCACAATCAGCTGCTGAAAACATTATTATTATAAAGTCAGTCAAAAGTAAGATTGATGGATTTGGTACTCTTATGAAAAGCGTTTCATCTGAATCTTACAAAGGTAAAACTGTTAAAATGTCTGGTTACGTTAAAACCGAAAATGTAAAATCGTGGGCCGGACTGTGGATGCGAGTTGATTTTTATAAAACTCAAGTTCTTGCTTTTGACAACATGCAAAATAGAGGAATAAGAGGTACAAACGATTGGAAGAAATACGAAGTCGTTTTATTTGTGCCAACAGATGCAACATCAATTTCGTACGGAACACTACTGGACGGCATAGGTCAAGTTTGGTTCAAAGACATCATGTTAGAAGTGATTGACGATTCTGTTGCCGAAACAGGAACCATTAAAGGAAGAAAAAATAAAGCAATTTCATTCGAAAAGAGAGCAAAAGCCATAGGTGACGAAATTAAATCAATTACTGAACGCGAAAAAAAGGCTTTAAAGGAAGAGATAGAGGCTATTGATCAGGATGTCTCCAAAGGAATAGTTACTAAAGAAAAAGCGGAAATGCTAAAGTTAGAGAAAGCATCAGTACGATCTAATACTATTGAAGCAAAAGTAGCGATCGAGGAAGCAAAGTTAAATCAATTAATTCAAGATAATGTTGATGGTAAATTTGATAATGAAGTAGAAAAAAGCGGTGGTAGAATGATTATGATTGGCGGAAGTAATACAGAAATTGGAAAAAATCAAACAGAAATTAATATTACGTCCTTGAAAGTATACGATGGTAATGAAGATAAAGAAAATCGTAAGTCCAAGCGCACCACAAGTCAAATGGTTTTTGCAGCAGGTTTAAATAATGTTGTAACAAACGGTAAAGTTGAAAATTCTGATTTTAGATATTTAGGATCTCATTTCTATGAATTGGGTATCACCTACAACAGTAGAATAGCAGAAAAAAATAATTTGTTGCATGCTAAATATGGTTTATCAGTAATGTACAATAATCTTCGTCCAACGGATAATCGCAGTTTTGTTGTAAATGGAAAAGAAACGGATCTTGTTGTTGATTCTAGAAATTTAAATGATTCCCGTTTTAGAAATGTTTATTTAGTTGCGCCATTACATTTAGAATTTGATTTTTCAGGTAATAAAGAATCAAATGGAAATACACTTTTTAGAACGCACAATAGTTTTCGTTTAGGATTGGGTGGATATGCTGGAGTAAATTTGAAATCAAAACAAATAACAAAGTATGATAAAAATGATCTCAAGGTTACTGATAAACTTAAAGGAGATTTCAATACCAATGATTTTATATATGGTTTAAGTACTTACGTAGGGTATCAGTCTACTAGTTTATATTTGAAATATGATTTGAGTCCATTATTTAAAGATAATATAGTGAAACAGAACAATGTTTCGTTAGGAGTTCGTTTCGATTTCAATTAATATTTTTTGAGTTAGTTAATTAGTTAGAAAGTGCTTCGAAAGAGGCACTTTTTTTGTTTTGATTTAGAAGAATGAACTTTCATTTGTGTATTTTTGCATTCGTCAAATCTTTTAATTCCCAATTACATTTTGATTTCAAAAGCTACTATTGATACCGTTTTCGAAACTGCTCGAGTAGAGGAGGTAATAGGCGATTTTGTAAATTTAAAACGTGCTGGAAGTAACTTTAAGGGATTAAGTCCTTTTTCTGAAGAACGCTCTCCGTCATTTATGGTTTCTCCAGCAAAAGGGATCTGGAAGGATTTCAGTTCAGGAAAAGGTGGTAATTCAGTTGCTTTTTTAATGGAACATGAGCATTTTACTTATCCAGAAGCTATTAGATATTTAGCTAAGAAATATAATATCGAAATTGGAGAAACGGAGCAAACAGATGAGGAGAAGGCCAATACTGATATTAGAGAGAGCATGTATCTAGTTTCAGAATTTGCAAAGACTTATTTTCATAATACACTTTTAAATTCTGAAGAGGGAAAAGCAATTGGATATTCCTATTTTAAAGAAAGAGGCTTTACCAATGAAACTATAAAGAAATTCGGATTAGGTTATTCTCCTGAAACTTGGGATGCTTTTACAAAAGAAGCTTTAGGAAAAGGATATAAATTAGAATTTCTAGAAAGCACTGGTTTGACTATTGCGAGAGAAGACAAGCCTTTCGACCGATTTAAAGGTCGTGTTATGTTTCCTATACAAAGTATGTCTGGTAGAGTATTAGGTTTTGGTGGTCGTATTCTCACTAATGATAAAAAAGCGGCCAAATATCTTAATTCGCCAGAAAGCGATATTTACCATAAAAGTAAAGTGCTGTATGGAATTTATCAAGCAAAACAATCTATTGCGAAGCTAGATAATTGCTATTTAGTAGAAGGATATACTGATGTAGTTCAGTTTAATCAAGCTGGAATTGAAAATGTAGTGGCTTCATCAGGTACTGCTTTAACGCCAGATCAAATTAGATTGGTTAATCGATTGACAAAGAATATTACTATGCTTTTTGATGGTGACGCTGCGGGACTGCGTGCGTCAATTCGAGGAATCGATTTGATTCTAGAAGAAGGTATGAATGTAAAAGTTTGTACATTTCCTGACGGAGAAGATCCTGATAGTTTTGCTAAAAAGACTTCGCATGATGATTTAGTATATTATCTTGAAAATAATGCTAAAGATTTTATTCAGTTTAAAGCTTCTTTATTAATGAATGAAGCTAAAAACGATCCAATCAAAAAAGCGGATTTGATTCGGGATATGGTCGTTAGTATTTCAAAAATTCCAGATCGCATTCAACGAGAAATTTATATTCAAGAATGTTCTCGAATAATGGATATTTCTGAGCAGGTTTTACAAAGTACTTTAGCGCAGCTAGTTCAAAAAGAAGCAAATGAGGTCGGTAAAAAGCACAGTAATTCAGAAACTACTCAAAAAGCTTTTGAAGTTGTAAAAAACGAAAGTATTGTTGGCGCTCACAAAGTTGATATCTTATATCGCCTAGAAAGAAAAATAATCGAAATCTTATTACTTTACGGAAATAAGGAAGAGGAGTTTGAAGATACATTTCTAAAAGCAAACGAAGATGGAGAGATTGCAACCTTTACTGAAAAAAAGCAATATAAAGTACATCAAAGAATTTATTTAAGTCTGCAAGAGGATGAGGTTGAATTAGCGAACCCATTGTTTAGGGATATTTTCAATAATTTAATAACCTACTTCAATCAGCAAGAAAGTTTTAATTTAGAGCAATATTTGATGCATTTAGAGCCTGATTTTGCTCAAGAGGTAACAGATATATTAATGGAGGACGAACGTCTTGTTTTGCATGACTGGGAAGGTCAAAATATTTTCCCCAAATCAAAAAATGATACCATCGGACAAAATGTTTCAGAAACGATTCTAACGATGAGATGGTATTTAGTAGGAATGATTATAGAAGAATTAAAAAACTCCATATTATCAGAATCAAATTCAGATAATACAGAGTCTATGTCGATGATCATGGATTACAATATTTTAATCCATTCTTTCTCTAAAAAATTAGGAAGAGTTATGTCTAGGTATAATTAGACAATCTCTAATTTTTTTGCTTTGTCAACTAAATCTACAAGATTAGTAACGTTCAGTTTTGTAAGCAATCTTAATTTGTAAGTACTAATTGTTTTTTCGTTAAGATTTAAGATTTCAGCAATTTCGTGGTTTTTCTTACCTCCACTTAAATAACGTAAAACTTCAACTTCGCGATTTGACAGTTTACGGTACAAACGCTCACTTTTACTTTGTTTTGCAATCAACGCTAAGTTTTTCTTAACGGTTTCATTCATTATTATTTTCCCTTGGTATACTTTGATAATAGATATACCTAAAGTCTCTAATTTTTCTGATTTATGCACAAAACCAGATACTCCGGCTTTAATGGCATTTGGCGCATAAATTTGTTCAGAAAGACCACTGTAAATAATAATTTTAGTTTTTGGAAAACTTTTCAAGAGTGCTTTAACTTCAAAGATACTGGAGAGACCTTCCAGTTCTAAATCTAGTACTAATACATCAATGTCTTTCGTTTGAAGTATATCCCGCACCATCAAGAAATTACCGACATTGGCGGCAATCGAAATGTCTGCATTATCTTTAAAGTAAGATTTCACTCCAAAATGCACAACGGGATAGTTATCAGCTATACATACTTTAATCATAATTTTTATTTTTTAGAATTGTTTGTAATTGGACTCGTAAAATTAATAAATAATTTCTGTAATTAATTGCAAATCAATATAAAATATGATTTCTTTAATAATTGTCAATCTTGCATATTGGAATTGCTATCATTTTATGCTGATTGATTGCATTTAATCTTTTGTAAATTCCAAACACTTCTTGTTCTCTTCCTGAAAAATTATTTATGCTTTTTTTATTTTCGTCTTGGTGCATAGCCCATTCTAATTCGTCATAACTCGCGCCTAGTTGGTCCTCATCAGTTCGATCATCACCAAATAGTCCATCAGTTGGAGAAGCTTCTAAAATTGATTGTGAAATATTTAAATAGCGCGCTAAAGCAAAAACTTCTGATTTCATTAAATCAGCAATTGGGCTTAAATCCACGCCTCCATCACCGTATTTTGTATAAAAACCAACACCAAAATCCTCAATTTTATTTCCAGTACCAGCAACTAATAGACCGTGAATCCCTGCAAAATAATATAAAGTTGTCATTCGTAATCTAGCTCTTGAATTGGCTAAAGCCAAATTTAATTTGGCCGTATCTTTACTATCCGGAATTGCTGTTTTAAATGTTTCAAAAGTTGCGGTTAAGTCAGCTTCGACACTGCTTACATTAGGAAATTTTTGCTTTAATTGTTCGATATGCTCTCGACCTCTTGTAACATGACTTTGTGCTTGATGTATAGGCATCTCGACGCATAGAACCTGTAGGCCAGTTTGCGCACAAAGATGAGAAGTAACAGCAGAATCTACTCCGCCAGAAATTCCTATTACAAATCCATTAACTTTTGAGTTTTCAGCGTATGTCTTTAACCAGTTGACAATTTGTTCATTCACTTTGTCAAATTGCATTGTGTGTTTTTTAGTCATAATAATTTATGTTTTAAGAAGGAGGAACGTATATTTGCAAATTCAAATAATCATGCCTTTGTTTCCTAAACTCCTTTAGAAACAAATTTAATTAATATATATGAAAAATTATCTGTTTGTTGTAGTCTTTTCGTTGTTTATTCTGTCTTGTAATAAGAAGAATAAAGTAGAAAGTGCAGTAGCAGCAGTTCCTTTAGAATTAAAAGTGGAACGTTTTGATAAAGTGTTTTTTGAAACAAAACCAGCTGATTTAGAAAAAGTTAAAAATGAATTTCCTTATTTCTTTCCTGCTGGAAATGACGATAATGTTTGGTTAAGTAAAATGCAAGATCCTTTATGGAAAGAGGTGTATACTGAAGTTCAAAAAAAATATGCTGATTTTAAACCTGAAAAAGAGAATTTAGAAAATCTTTTCAAACATATAAAATATTATTTTCCAGAAACAAAAACACCTAAGATTGTTACGATAATTTCTGAAATGGACTACAATAGTAAAGTGATTTATGCCGATAGTTTAGTTATCATTTCGCTTGAATTGTATTTAGGTAAAAATCATAAGTTTTATCAATTTCCCAATTATCTAAAGAAGAATTTTGAGCAAAAGCAAATTGCTGCAGATGTAGTTTCAAGTTTTTCAGCAACTAAAATTCCGCCTGTTATTGACAAGGATTTATTAAGTCAAATGATTTATAATGGTAAGCAATTATATTTAAAAGACTTATTGCTTACTGAATATTCTGATGCGGAAAAAATGGGATATTCGGATGAGCAAATAAAATGGTGCGATGAAAATGAAAACTATATGTGGCGCTATTTTATCGAAAGAGAAATGTTATATAGCAACGAACAAAAATTAATATCACGATTTATAAATCCAGCTCCATTTTCTAAATTTTATCTAGAAATAGATAATGATTCTCCAGGAAGAGTTGGAGCTTGGATTGGTTGGCAAATTGTGAGATCTTACGCCAAAAATAATGAAGTGCCAATCGCTGATTTATTGAAATTAAATGCAAAAGAGTTATTTGAAAAATCTAAATACAAACCCAAGAAATAATGTCAAATAAAAATACATCAGAAATTAAATTTATAGTCGAATTAGATGAAAATCGTGTTCCCGAAAAACTAATGTGGTCTGCACAAGACGGAGGAGTAGATGCGGAAGAGGCTAAAGCGATAATGCTTTCCATTTGGGATAGCAAAGCAAAAGAAAGCATGAGAATCGACTTGTGGACTAAAGATATGCCAGTTGACGAGATGAAGATTTTCTTTCACCAAACTCTAGTAGCGATGTCAGAAACTTTTAAACGCGCAACAGACGATGAAAAGATGGCTGACACGATGAAAGATTTTTGTGATTACTTTGCTGAGAAGTTAGATCTAGTTAAATAAAAACAGGACAAAAAAAATTCCAAACTCCAATATTAAATTGGGATTTGGAATTTTTTTTATTTCGGTAGTTTTTTTAAGAGCCCGAATTATTTTTAAAAACTTCTTGATTTACTTCATCGATGTATCCAAGTAATTCTTCTTTTCCTGTAGATTCAGTCGCTGATGTTACAAAGTAATGTGGCATTTCGGCCCAGTTATTTGCAAACATATTTTTCTTGTAAGCAGCAATGTGAGAATCGATTTTCACCTTACTAATTTTATCGGCTTTAGTGAAAATAATACAAAATGGAATTTCGCTTTCTCCCATGTAAGACATGAATTCGATATCGATAGTTTGCGCTTCATGGCGAATATCAATTAGTACAAAAGCACAAACAAGTTGTTCTCTGGTCTCAAAATAATCAGTAATGAACTCTTGAAAGATTGATTTCGTTTTTTTAGACACTTTAGCATAACCATAACCCGGTAAATCGACAAGATACCAATTGCTATTTATCAAAAAGTGATTTATTAATTGTGTTTTTCCTGGTCGACCAGATGTTTTTGCTAATTTTTTATGATTTGTTATCATGTTGATCAACGAGGATTTACCCACATTTGATCTACCAATAAAAGCATATTCCGGCAAGAAGTCTTTTGGACATTTACTTACTTCGGAATTACTAATAACAAATTCGGCTGTATTAATTTTCATTTTTTTCTGTGTAAAATTGTCCTTTTATGCTTTTTGAACTGCGAGATGCGTTGTATTTAACCACTCTTCTAATAATTGATTAAATTCATCAGGGTGCTCCATCATGGCAGCATGTCCGCATTTATCAATCCAGTATAAGCTTGAATTTGGAAGCAACTTATTAAATTCTTCTGCAACATCCGGAGGTGTTACTTTATCGTTTTTACCCCAAATAATACAAGTTTGAACATGCATTTTTGGTAAATCTTTTGCCATATTATGACGTATTGCGCTTTTAGCAATCGTCAATGTTTTTATTAATTTGATTCGATCGTTAACGGATTCGTATACCTCGTCAATAAGTTCTTTAGTCGCTACTTTAGGATCATAAAACACATCTTCGGCTTTTTTCTTGATGTATTCGTAATCTCCTCTTTTTGGATAACTATCACCCATAGCGCTTTCATAAAGTCCTGAACTACCAGTTATTACAAGTCCTGCTACTTTTTCTGGATACATCTTAGTGTGGTACAACGCAATGTGTCCACCTAATGAATTTCCTAAAAGGATAACGCGCTCCAATCCTTTAAATGTGATAAAATCCTTCACATACTTTGCAAAACTTTTCACATTAGTTTTCAAAATATTTTGTGTGTATATAGGTAAATCTGGAATTATGATTTTGTAACCTCTTGTAGAGAAATAATTTGCGACAGAATCGAAATTACTAAGTCCGCCCATAAGTCCGTGTAAGATGACAATTGGAGTTCCTTCGCCAGCTTCATAATAGCTGTATCTACCTTCTTTTTTATAGTTTTTTTCCATTTTGTTTAAAACCGGATTTTCAATTTTGACAAATATAGGATTTAATAAATAAAAATTAATTTTTAGCACCATTTTTAATCCGAAAATTATTAGATCATGCTAGTAAATAGAATTGATTTTTCTAAAATTCAGCTATTTTTTTCTTGTTTTTAAATTCGTAAAACCTATTTCGACACTTTTAAATTTGTCATTTTTTGTAGCTTTTTTTATAACATTATGTTTCTTACAAATAATGTAAAAAATGTGTAAGGAGTTGATTGCATATAAATTAACCCTTTTTAGTGTAAAGTGGTTAAACTTATTAACAAAGTGGTATTTAGTGGTAAATTGTGGTAATATTTTTTATATTTTTGCTCTATATCATTTAATACTTTTTAGTTGGATACAATTGTCGGAACATATGAATGTAAAGTCGATGCTAAAGGAAGGCTGCTTATGCCAGCGCCTTTAAAAAAGCAGTTGGCTACTTCACTTCAAAACGGATTCGTTTTGAAGCGTTCTGTATTTCAACCCTGTCTAGAGTTATATCCCATGAAAGAATGGGACTTGATGATGCAAAAAATAAATAAATTAAATCGCTTTGTAAAGAAAAATAACGACTTCATCCGACGCTTTACTGCAGGTGTGAAAATGGTCGAAATTGACGCTTTAGGTCGTTTATTGGTTCCTAAAGATTTAGTTTCTTTTGCTAGTATTACAAAAGAGGTAGTTTTTTCTTCTGCGGTTAACATCGTGGAGATTTGGGATAAAGATTTGTATGAGAAATCAATAAGCGGTGAAGATCTAGATTTTGCAGATTTAGCTGAGGAAGTAATGGGAAATATAAATGACGACGACAATGGAATATCATAATCCGGTTTTGCTTCATGCATCAGTAGACGGCTTAAATATTAAGACTGATGGCGTTTATGTAGACGTAACCTTTGGTGGAGGAGGACATTCGAGAGAGATTTTGAGTAGGTTGGGTCCTGAGGGTAAATTGTTTGCTTTTGATCAAGATGAAGATGCTTTAGCAAATGCTATTGACGATGAAAGATTCACACTAATCAATGAGAATTTTAGATTTATAAAAAGATTTTTAAGGTTTTATGGAGTTAAAAGTGTAGACGGTATTTTAGGCGATTTAGGAGTTTCTTCTCATCAATTTGATGTTCCAGAAAGAGGTTTTTCTACACGTTTTGATGCAAGTTTAGATATGAGAATGAGTCAGAAAAATGACTTGAATGCATATAGAGTAGTAAACGAATATGACGAGGCTAATTTAAGAAGAGTCTTTTTAGATTATGGTGAATTAAAAAACGCACCAGTTTTAGCTAGAACAATTATTGAAGCAAGAGAATTAAATCCTATCAAAACTACTGACAAATTAAAAGAAGTTTTGGCTCGACACTTACCAGAGAGAGTGCGTAATAAAATACTAGCTCAAATTTATCAAGCGATCAGAATCGAAGTTAATCAGGAGATGGATGTTTTAAAAGAATTTTTAGAACAATCATTGGAGGTATTAAATCCAGAAGGAAGGTTAAGTGTTATTTCTTATCATTCTCTAGAAGATCGATTGGTTAAGCGATTTATGAAGAACGGTATGTTTGAAGGAGAACCCGAGCGCGACTTTTTTGGAAATTTCTCGGTACCATTCAAAACTGTTGGAAAATTAATCGTTCCAGATAGCAATGAAATAAAAGAAAACAATCGAGCACGAAGCGCGAAGTTGAGAATAGCTGAGAAAAGATAATTAAAACGCAGCAATTTCAGAGTTTGAAGTAATACAAGTATTTAAATGTGCTAAAATTCAAATCCAATATTAATGAGGATTAATTGATTAGAATAAAATAAATGAAAAACGGAGTATACAGTTTATTGAAAGCAAGATTCCTTGTAAATGAGGATGCGGTTAAAAACTGGCGTTTTATCGTTTTTATAATTCTGTTAGGTATAATAATGATTGCAAATACACAACGCTTTGAGCAAAAGGTATTCAAAATTGTAGCGCTGACAAATCAAGCTAAGGAATTGCGTTCTGAGTTCGTAGACAGACGTTCTGAGTTAATGAAATTAAAAATGGAGTCCACAGTGTCTGATAAAATGATCGAAAAAGAGATTTTTCCATCAACAGTACCTCCAGTGAAAATAAAAGTTAAAATAGAAAAAGAGAAAGGCTTTTTTGAAAAATTATGGCAGTAGAAGATAAAAAAATATCAAATAGGATTTATCTAGTAGCTTTTGGCATTCTTGTCATGGCTATTGCTATTGCTGTGAAATTAACTAATATTCAGTGGGTTGAGGGCGATTACTATAGAAAATTAGCAAAAGAAAGAACGGTTCGAACATTTGTAATACCTGCTAATAAAGGTAATATCTACTCTGCAGATGGAAGTCTTTTAGCAACTTCAATTCCTAATTATGAGATTCGCTTTGATGCTCTTGCGCCAAAAGCAGAATCTTTCGAAAAAAATGTAAAAGCATTGTCAGATTCTTTGGCGACAGTATTAGGGAAATCATCTAGTTTCTACGAAAATGAACTTCGTAAAGCACGAGCTAATAAAAATCGTTATTATCTTTTAGCGCGTAAATTGAGTTATACGCAATACTTTAAAATTAAGGGATTTCCATTATTTAATTTGGGTGCTTACAAGGGTGGAATAATTATTCAACAAGAAACAGTAAGAGAACATCCGATAGGAAAAATTGCTGAACGAACAGTAGGTTACGAGCGTACTTCAAACGGTGAATCATATGAAGGAAAAGGGATCGAATGGGCTTTTAGAAAATATTTAAATGGAAAAGACGGTAAGATTTTAAAACAAAAAATTGCTAAGGGGCAATGGAAACCAATAAGAGATATTAATGAAGTTGATCCACAAGATGGATATGATGTAGTATCAACGATTGATGTTTACATCCAAGATATTGCGCATCACGCGTTATTGAAGCAGTTAGAAATTTATCAAGCTGATCATGGCTCTGTTGTTGTTATGGAAACAAAAACAGGTCATGTAAAAGCGATTTCAAATCTTGGAAGAGCTAATGACGGGACGTATTATGAAACTACTAATTATGCTGTAGCCGAGTCGCACGAACCAGGTTCTACGTATAAATTAGCAGATTTAATGGCTCTTCTTGAAGATAAAAAAGCAGACACTAGCACTGTTTACGATAGAAATGGAGGATTGATTATGTACAGCGGAAGACGAGTGGAAGATTCTAATAGAGGTGGTGCACAGAAAATTTCGTTAGCTAGGGGATTTGAGCTTTCGTCTAATACAGTTATGGTTAAAGCGGTTTATGAAGCGTATAAAAATGAACCCTCAAAATTTGTAAATCATCTGAACAATTTTGGTTTAAATAGAAAATTAGGACTTTCAATTAAAGGAGAGGGAGCGCCTTATGTTCCGCAACCAAAAGACAAACATTGGTCGAATATATCTCTGCCTTGGATGGCATTTGGATATGGAGTATCAATCACACCGATGCAAACTTTAGCTTTTTACAATGCTGTTGCAAATAATGGTGAGATGGTAAAACCTCAGTTTGTTTCTGAAATTAAAGAGTGGAATAGAACAATTAAGAAATATGACAAAGAGGTTTTGATTCCTAGGATCTGCTCACAATCAACTATTTTAAAATTACGTGCTGTTTTAGAAAATGTAGTTAAAAAAGGTACTGGTTCAAAATTGTACTCTAAGGATTTCTCAATGGCTGGTAAAACTGGTACTGCGCAAGTGGGGTACGGAAAAAGCGGAAGATCTGGAATGTATTATGCATCTTCATTTGTAGGTTATTTTCCAGCGGATGAACCTAAATATTCTTGTATTGTTGTGGTTCATAAACCGAACACAGCTCTAAATAATTATTACGGTGCTGATGTTGCTGGGCCTGTTTTTAAAAGAATTGCACAGAAAATATTTACTGATGCTCCGTCAACAAACGAAATCAAAAATTTAGATCGAAAAATTGCAAAACAGGAAAAGGATTACGATGCTTATTTTACTAAATCACATGAAAAAACGCAACTAATACCAAATACTAAGGGTATGTCGGGTATGGATGCGGTTGCATTACTTGGTAATTTAGGATTGAAGGTGAAAGTTCAAGGTGTTGGTAAAGTAAAAAAACAATCGATTGAAGCGGGACAAAACCTAGATAAAAACGTAACAATTTTATTAGAATTATCATGAGTGTATTAAAAGACATATTATATAAAGTAGCTATTGTTGCCGTAAAAGGTCCAACAGATATTGCTATAGCTAAGATGGATTTTGATTCAAGAAAAATTGAAACTAATGATGTTTTTGTTGCTATTCGTGGTTCAATTTCTGACGGTCATGATTTTATTAAAAAAGCAATTCAAAACGGAGCTACTGCTGTTGTATGCGATACTTTCCCTGAAATTATTGAGCAAGGGATTACTTATGTTCAAGTAAAAGATACAAATTCTGCTTTAGCTTTTATGGCTGCTAATTATTTTGGAAATCCTTCTCGAGGTCTGAAATTAGTTGGTATAACGGGTACAAATGGTAAAACAACTATTGCTTCTTTATTATTCCAGTTGTTTCAAAAAGCGGGATTCAAAGTGGGTTTGCTTTCTACAGTTAAGATTGTAGTCGATACAATTGAATATAAAGCGACTCATACTACACCTGATTCGATAACTATAAATCACTATCTAAAAGGAATGGTAGAAAGTGGCGTA
This sequence comes from Flavobacterium sp. PL12, assembly GCF_039123485.1. Classification (NCBI taxonomy): domain Bacteria; kingdom Pseudomonadati; phylum Bacteroidota; class Flavobacteriia; order Flavobacteriales; family Flavobacteriaceae; genus Flavobacterium; species Flavobacterium sp. PL12. Next base: position 234,121 of record NZ_JBANDI010000001.1, on the reverse strand, counting down.
GAATATTGTTTTATGGAAGTGAGTTCGCACGGAATTCATCAAAAAAGAACAGAAGCGCTACATTTTGTTGGAGGTATTTTTACCAATTTATCACATGATCATTTAGATTATCATCCAACTTTTGCTGAATATAGGGATGTCAAAAAATCATTTTTTGATAATCTTCCCAAAACAGCCTTCGTATTATCGAATATAGATGATAAAAACGGACAAGTGATGCTACAGAATACTGTAGCAAAAAAGCTTACGTACGCTTTGAAATCGTACGCTGATTATAAAGCGCAAATCCTTGAAAATCAATTATCAGGATTGTTGTTGAAAATTAATGGTAGCGAAGTTTGGGTAAAGTTGATAGGGACTTTTAATGCTTACAATCTATTAGCTATTTATGGAACGGCTGTCGAGTTAGGAATGGAAAGTCTTGAAGTACTGCGGTTACTTTCTGACTTAGAAAGTGTTTCTGGTCGTTTTCAATTTATTGTTTCTTCGTCGAATATAACGGCAATTGTTGATTATGCTCATACTCCTGATGCATTAGATAATGTGCTAAAAACAATTAATGATATCCGTACAAAAAATGAACAACTTATTACAGTTGTAGGTTGTGGTGGTAATAGAGATAAGACCAAACGTCCTATTATGGCTGAAATAGCTACCGCATTAAGTGATAAAGCAATTTTAACTTCAGATAACCCAAGAGATGAAAACCCAGAAGTTATTATTAGTGAAATGGAACAAGGTGTTGCACCTCAAAATTATAAAAAATTATTGTCGATTACAGATAGAAAGCAAGCGATAAAAACAGCTTGTCAATTGGCTCAGCCTAATGACATCATTCTTATTGCTGGTAAAGGTCATGAGACGTACCAAGAGATTAAAGGCATCCGTCAACATTTTGACGATATGGAAACGGTAAAAGAAATTTTAGAACAACTTAATAAATAACCAAATAATCCATAACCGCATATGCTATACTATTTATTTGAATATTTAGACAAAACATTGGATGTTTCTGGTACGGGAGTTTTTCAATATATTACCGTAAGATCTGCATTAGCATTTATGTTATCGTTGCTATTGTCTACAATTTATGGTAAAAGAATTATCCAGTTTTTGCAAAGACAACAAGTAGGTGAAACAGTACGTGAATTAGGATTAGCTGGTCAGAATGAGAAAGCGGGTACGCCAACAATGGGTGGGCTGATTATTATTTTTGCAACACTAGTTCCAGTTATACTTTTTGCAAAATTGCATAATATTTATGTCGTTTTATTAATCGTTACGACACTTTGGATGGGGACAATTGGATTTGTGGACGATTATATAAAAATATTCAAAAAAGATAAAGCAGGTTTAAAAGGGATTTTTAAAGTTTTTGGCCAAGTTGGTTTGGGTTTAATCGTGGGAACAGTGCTATACTTCAGCCCTGCAGTTACAGTTAGACAAGATACTGGTAAGATCGATATTTTTAGAGTTACCACTGAAAATGTAATTGTACAAACACCTGTCGAAGAGAAATCTACCGTTACTACTATTCCGTTCTTTAAAAATAATGAATTCGATTACGCTGAATTGTTAGCATGGACAGGTGATGGATATCATAAATGGGCTTGGTTGGTTTTCATACCGGTAGTAATTTTTATTATAACGGCTGTTTCAAATGGAGCTAATCTAACAGATGGAATTGACGGACTTGCCGCCGGAACTTCGGCAGTCTCCGTTTTAGCTCTTGGAATCTTTACGTTTGTTTCTGGAAATATTATTTTCTCTAATTACTTGAATATAATGTACATCCCTAATTCAGGGGAGATGACAGTATTTATCGCCGCATTTGTTGGTGCTCTGATTGGGTTTTTATGGTATAACTCTTATCCTGCGTCTGTGTTTATGGGAGATACAGGAAGTTTAACAATAGGTGGAATCATCGCAGTATTAGCTATTGCTGTTCGAAAAGAAATGTTGATTCCGTTATTATGCGGAATATTCCTTGTCGAAAATCTTTCTGTCGTTCTTCAAGTGAGTTATTTTAAATACACCAAGAAACGCTTTGGCGAAGGCCGACGAATATTTTTAATGTCACCGTTGCATCACCACTATCAGAAAAAAGGATATCACGAAAGTAAAATCGTTACACGGTTTTGGATTGTCGCTATAATGCTAGCCATCTTATCAATTATCACTCTAAAATTAAGATAGTATGAGACTAGTAATTCTGGGAGGAGGGGAGAGCGGTGTAGGAACTGCAATTCTAGGTAAGAAAAAAGGTTACGATGTATTTGTATCTGATTTTGGAAAGATAAAAGGCAATTATAAAGAAATTCTTTTAATAAACGGAATTGCTTGGGAAGAAGAAAAGCATACGGAGGAATTGATTTTGAATGCCGATTTAGTGATGAAAAGTCCAGGAATTCCAGATAAATCGCCAATCGTCAAAAAGCTTCTAGAAAAGGGAGTTCAAGTAATTTCTGAAATAGAATTTGCGGCTCCATTTACAAATGCAACAATAATAGGGATAACGGGTAGTAATGGAAAAACTACCACCACTATGTTAACGCATCATCTGCTGAAATCAGCAGGACTAAATGCAGGAATAGGAGGGAATATTGGAAAGAGTTTCGCATGGCAAGTTGCAGATAATAAATATGATTGTTACGTCTTAGAGTTAAGTAGTTTTCAGCTCGACGGAATAAAGAATTTTAAACCGCACATTGCAATTATTACAAATATTAGTCCAGATCATTTAGATCGATATGATTACAAATATGAGAATTACATTGATTCGAAATTCAGAATAACGATGAATCAAACTGAGGATGATTTCCTCATATATGATGCAGATGACGAAGCCATGAACGAGTGGTTTACAAAACATAAAACGAACGCAAAATTAATTCCTTTTTCATTGACAAAAATACTAGAAGAAGGAGTCTTTATAAATAACAACAAAATGGATATTAAAATTAGTCAAGAAGAGTTTACAATGGATACAGAATACATTGCCTTGGAAGGAAAACATAACATGAAAAACGCAATGGCAGCAACCTCTGTAGCAAAATTAATGCAAATAAGAAAAGCTACAATTAGAGAAAGCCTTTCTAATTTTCAGGGTGTAGAACATCGTCTTGAAAAAGTTTTAAAAATCCAGAACGTGCAATACATCAACGATTCTAAAGCGACAAATGTAAACGCTACTTTTTATGCTTTAGATAGTATGAACACACCAACAGTTTGGATCGTGGGTGGTGTTGATAAAGGAAATGATTATAACGAATTAATGTCACTAGTTCGTGAGAAAGTAAAAGCGATAATCTGTTTAGGAGTGGATAATAAAAAAATTATTGACGCTTTTGGAAATGTTGTTGATATGATGATTGAAGTTGACAATATGGAAGATGCTGTTAAGATGGCGCAGCGTTTAACTGAGAAAGGGGATTCAGTATTGCTTTCTCCAGCATGTGCTAGTTTTGATTTATTTGAAAGCTACGAAGACAGAGGAAATCAGTTTAAGCAAGCAATTAAGAATTTATAGATTGATTTTAATCTCGAGATATTAAAGTGAATTAGCTTTAAATTTTTCGATGATAAAACGTTAAACAAACAGCATTATGAAACAATTGATAGGTAATTTAAAAGGAGATAAAGGAATATGGTCATTCGTGGCTTTATTAGCCTTGTTTTCGTTTATGCCTGTTTTTAGTGCAAGTAGTAATTTAGCGTATATCGGCCATGGTACAGGAAATACTCTAGGATATCTCTTAAAACATTTAGGTCATATTCTATTTGGTTTTTTGATTATCTTTTTAGTTCATAATGTCCCTTATCTCTATTTTAGATCTATATCGAAATGGTTGTTACCATTGGTGTGGGCAGTCTTAGCTTTGGCAATGATTAAAGGAACGATTGTAGGTGGAGCAAATGCTAGTAGATGGATTCAAATACCTTTTGTGGGAATCTCATTTCAACCTTCGACATTTGCAGCACTAGTTTTGTTCGTTTTTGTGGCTCGTTATTTATCAAAGACAAGAGAACATCCAATTGATTTTGTCGAGTCTTTAAAAGAACTTTGGTTACCTGTTTTTATCACATTAATTCTGATCCTTCCTTCCAATTTTTCTACAACAGCATTGATTTTTTCGATGATTGTAATGTTAACATTTATTGGAAAATATCCAGTAAAATACATAGGAATTATTGTTGGTTCAGGCATACTATTTCTAATGTTCTTTATTTTAGTTTCTAAGGCGTTTCCAGATGCAAAGATGTTTAGTAGAGTTCGTACATGGGAAAGTAGAATTGAAAATTTCAGTACTGATAAACCAGATGAGGACGATTACCAAATTGAGAAAGCAAAAATAGCAATTGCGTCAGGAATGATTTACGGATTAGGTCCAGGAAAGAGTATTCAAAAAAACTTTTTACCACAATCCTCTTCCGATTTTATATTCGCAATTATTATTGAAGAATACGGATTAATAGGTGGTTTAGGAGTCTTATCACTGTATTTATTATTGCTTTTCCGTTTTGTTATTGCTTCTCACAAAGCAAATACACTCTTTGGAAAACTGGTGGTCATTGGATTGGGTTTCCCCATGATTTTTCAAGCCATGATTAACATGGCAGTTGCAGTAGAATTGTTACCGGTAACAGGTCAGACTTTACCATTAATTAGTAGCGGAGGAACATCGATTTGGATGACGTGTATCGCTCTAGGAATCATTATTGGTGTTACTAAAAAAGAAGAGGAAATCACTCAGGAATTGAAAAATGCTGCTAAAAGAGAAGAAGCGCTTCAAAAGCTAATCGATAGAGAATTAGAAGATGAAGATAATGTTGAAGAAGGATATTCAATAGAAGATAAAGCTTCAAATTCTATGAATGCTGTTCTAAACAAATAATAAAAGTTTTAAAATAAAATTAGAAAATGAAACCATACAAATTCATATTAAGCGGCGGCGGAACTGGAGGACATATCTATCCAGCGATTGCTATTGCTAATGAATTAAAGTCTCGTTTTCCAGATGCAGAATTCCTTTTTGTTGGTGCAGAAGATAAAATGGAAATGCAAAAAGTACCGCAGTCCGGATATAAAATTATTGGACTTTGGATTGCAGGAATACAAAGAAGAATGACATTTGATAATGCTTTGTTTCCAATAAAATTACTAAGCAGCTTATTAAAAGCCAGAAAAATTATAAGAGAATTCAAACCGGATGTAGTTATTGGTACAGGAGGTTTTGCTAGTGGACCGCTATTACAAATTGCAGGTTTTGCGGGTATTCCAACTGTTATACAGGAGCAAAATTCATATCCTGGAATTACTAATAAGTTATTGAGTAAAAAGGCTAGCAAAATTTGTGTGGCCTACGAAAATTTAGAAAGGTTTTTTCCAAAAGAGAAAATGATTTTAACTGGTAATCCGGTGCGTCAAGATGTACTAGATATTGATTCTAAAAGAAGTGAAGCGATTTCCTATTTTAATCTAGATGACAATAAAAAAACATTATTGATTTTAGGTGGTAGTTTAGGATCAAGAAGAATCAATCAATTAATTGAAAAAGAGTTGGATTTTTTATTAGCGTTGGGTGTTCAAATATTCTGGCAGTGTGGAAATTTTTATATGGCTGAATATAAAAATTTTTCAGAGCGAGAAGATGTACAAGTAGTTTCATTTATTGATCGTATGGACTTGATTTACGCAGCTGCTGACTTTGTGATTTCTCGTGCAGGAGCATCATCGGTTTCAGAATTATGTTTAGTTGGAAAGCCAACTATTTTCATACCGTCTCCAAATGTTGCTGAAGATCACCAAACGAAAAATGGAAAAGCAATTGTAGATAAAAAAGGTGCTTTACTTATTAAAGAAAGCGAATTAGAGGAAAAATTTGAATCTGTTTTTAATAAGTTGTTATATGATGAAAACTTACAGCGTAATTTAAGTTTAAACATGAAAAAATTGGCTAAGCCAAATGCAACAAAAGACATTGTTGAAGAGATAATAAAATTAATAAAATAGTAATAGTGGTAACAAAATTCGATTTCGAAAAGAACTATAATTTTTGAAATTAGAATACGTAAGTGCTATCAGAAATTCAAACTAAGAATGAACTTAAGTCAAATAAATAACGTCTATTTTATAGGTATCGGAGGAATCGGTATGAGCAACCTTGCGCGCTATTTTAAAAATTTAGGAAAGCAAGTTTGTGGGTACGACAAAACTCCATCTGTTTTGACAAGTGAATTGATTGAAAGTGGAATTTCTATTCATTTTGAAGATGCTATTGATTTAATACCAAAGGATTTTTATACAGAGAATACATTAGTAATAATTACTCCTGCAGTTCCAAGCACGCATTCGCAATGGAATTTTTTCTTAGAAAGAGATTATGTTATTAAAAAGAGAGCAGAAGTACTAGGATTAATAACTAAGGATACGTTTTGTTTTGCTGTTGCAGGAACGCATGGTAAAACTACAACATCAGGGATTTTAGGACATATTTTAAATGAAAGTGGTGCTGATGTAACTGCTTTTATTGGAGGAATAGTAGAGAATTATAACTCAAATTTAATAGGGAGCGGTAAGACAATTACCGTTGTAGAGGCAGATGAATTTGATCGTTCTTTCCTTCACTTATATCCTAATATTGCTTGCATCACCTCTATGGATGCTGATCATCTAGATATCTATGGAACGAGTGAAGCAATCGAGAAATCATTTTTAGAATTTGCTGATAAAATTATTGATAAGCGCAATTTGTTTATTACAAAAGAGTTAGCAATTGAAGGAGTTGTTTGCGCAGTAAATGAGGATGCAATTTATAAAGCATTCAATGTAAGAGTAGGAAATGGTAGTTATATTTTTGATGTGCAAACTCCAAAATTAGTTCTTAAAGATTTACATTTTGGTTTACCAGGAAGACATAATTTAATGAATGCTTTAATGGCTATTGCAATGGCTGACTTATTCGGCACCCCAAACGATGCTATTGCAAAAGCTATCGCATCATTCAAAGGAATAAAACGAAGATTTTCGTACCAAATTAAAACAAACGACAAGGTTTATATTGATGACTACGCACATCATCCTACAGAGATTAACGCAGTGCATCAAGCAGTCACTGAATTATACCCTGGAGAAAAGGTTTTAGCGATTTTTCAACCGCATTTATTTAGTAGAACTAGAGATTTTGCAGAAGATTTTGCTGCTAGCTTATCACAATTTGACGAAGTGATTTTACTTGATATATATCCTGCTCGTGAGCAACCTATGGAAGGAATAACGTCCCAATGGTTGATGGATAAAATGACTAATAATTGTAAAAAATTAGTTTTAAAAAATGATTTGGTTGCAGCGATTTTACAAAGTGATGCAAAGGTTGTTGTTACAATAGGCGCTGGAGATATTGGAGAGTTAGTACCAACTATTAAAAAAGCGATAAATGAAAATCTTTAATCTCACAAATATTCGATTAGTACTGATGTTTGTATTAGTGATTTTTCTATTTTCTTTTACATCAAAGCGAAATGGTAATAGAAAATTAACTAAAACCAACGTTGTATTTGTAGGAGATAACGCTCCTTTTGTACGACAAGAAACGGTTAATAAATTGTTAATAGATTATAATAGAGAGGCCTCTAGCATTCAAAAACTTAATTTAGATTTGAATAAGTTGGAAAAAAGGCTCAATGCACAAGAGATGATTGAAAAATCAGACGTTTTTGTGAGCATTGATGGCGTGTTGAAAGCAGTGGTTAAACAAAAGACTCCTATTGCTAGAATATTTGATAATGGAAGTTCCTTCTATATTGATTACGAAGGAAATAGAATGCCTTTGTCAAGTAATTTTACGGCTAGAGTTCCGCTTGTTTCAGGAGGTGTAAATAAGGATAATAACGAAGATTTATCTGCATTATTTCGTACAATTCATGATGATTCATTTTTGAAAAAAAATATCATTGGAATTGAAATTATGACTGATGGTAGCTTAAAAATGCTCAATAGAAATTTTGATTATCAAATAGATTTTGGTAAATTGAATGATGTGGAGCGTAAGTTTCAAAATTATAAAGCTTTTTTTCAAAAAGCAGTTTTAGATAGTTCGTTGTATAAATATAAAAAAATCGACCTCCGTTTTACGGAACAAGTAGTTTGCACTAAATAATAGATAATGGAAAAAGATAATATTGCAGTAGGTCTAGATATAGGGACAACTAAAATAGTTGCCATGATAGGCAAGAAGAATGAGTATGGCAAACTTGAAATTTTAGGAATTGGAAAATCCAAAAGTTTAGGAGTGTCTCGTGGCGTAGTGAATAATATCACTAAAACCATATTGTCGATACAACAAGCAGTTCAAGAAGCAGAAAATAATTCCGGTTATAAAATTAAAGATGTTGTTGTTGGAATAGCAGGACAACACATTCGCAGTATTCAACATACAGATTATATCAGTAGACATAATCCAGAAGAAGTAATAGGTGGAAATGACATCCAGCTATTGATTGACCAAGTCAATAAGTTAGCAATGTTACCTGGTGAGGAAATAATCCACGTTTTGCCACAAGAATTTAAAATCGATGGGCAATCTGAAATTAAAGAACCGATAGGAATGTATGGCGGAAGACTAGAAGCTAGTTTTCACGTTGTAGTAGGTCAAGCAGCGTCGATTCGCAATGTAGGTAGGTGTATCCAAAGTTCAGGAATTGAATTATCAGGATTAACATTAGAGCCATTATCATCTGCAGATGCAGTTCTAAGTCAAGAAGAAAAAGAGGCAGGAGTTGCTTTAATAGATATAGGTGGTGGAACTACTGATTTAGCAATTTTCAAAGATGGTATTATTCGTCACACGGCAGTAATCCCTTTTGGAGGAAATGTGATTACAGATGATATTAAAGAAGGTTGTTCTATAATCGAAAAACAAGCTGAATTATTAAAAGTAAAATTTGGTTCAGCATGGCCAGGAGAGAATAGAGATAATGAAATAGTTTCTATTCCGGGATTAAGAGGAAGAGAGCCTAAAGAGATTTCTTTAAAGAATCTTTCAAAAATAATTCACGCTAGAGTAGTAGAGATTGTGGACTTGGTTTTTACAGAAGTAAAAGCATACGGTCATGAAGATCCACGTAAAAAATTAATAGCTGGAATTGTGCTTACCGGCGGTGGAGCAGAATTGAAGCACATCAAGCAGTTAGTAGAATATATTACTGGAATGGATACAAGAATTGGTTATCCAAACGAACATTTAGCTGGAAATTCAGACGAAGAAATTTCTAGTCCTTTATATGCTACAGTTGTTGGTTTAGTAATGAAGAGTATAGAGAATAAATCTCAAAGCGCCGTGAGAATGGATCTTGTTGAGAAACCGAAAGCTCCTGTTTACAGAGCGCCAATAGCTCAAGAAACTGCTCAAGAAGTATTTGAGGAAGTGCAAGCAAATAATGATAAAAGCGCGCATGATAAACAAGATTCGACAGTGAATAGAATACAAAGAAATTTCTTTGATCGTTATGTGGACAAGATTAAAGATTTCTTAGATAATGCAGAATAAAAGGCTAGGCCTAAAAAATATAAGAATTAATAATATAACAATTTCAAAAACCAAATAAAATGATGAGCGACTCAGAATTTGGAAGTATTTCATTTGATTTACCAAAGAATCAATCAAATGTGATAAAAGTTATAGGAGTAGGTGGGGGCGGAAGTAACGCCATTAATCACATGTTCAAGCAAGGGATCAAAGGCGTAGATTTTATCGTATGTAATACGGATTCTCAAGCTTTACAGAGTAGTTCTGTTCCTAATAAAATTCAGTTAGGAGTTAATCTTACAGAAGGATTAGGTGCTGGAGCAAACCCTGATGTAGGACAGCAGTCAGCTATTGAAAGTATTGCTGATATTGAGAAAATGTTAGATCGCAATACAAAGATGGTTTTTATCACTGCAGGAATGGGTGGTGGAACTGGAACTGGTGCTGCACCAGTAATTGCACAATTAGCTAAAGAAAGAGATATTCTTACTGTAGGAATTGTAACATTACCTTTCTTATTTGAAGGTAAAGTTCGTCAAGAGCAAGCGCAAATTGGTATTGAAAAATTGCGTAAGCAAGTCGATTCCTTAATCGTTATCAATAATAACAAGTTAAGAGAAGTATACGGAAATCTTGGTTTCAAAGCTGGATTTTCAAAAGCAGATGAAGTTTTGGCAACAGCCTCAAGAGGAATTGCTGAAGTAATTACGCATCACTATACTCAAAACATCGATTTAAGAGATGCTAAAACAGTATTGTTTAATAGTGGAACTGCTATAATGGGTTCTTCTATCTCTTCTGGCGAGAATAGAGCTAAGGAAGCTATTGTTGCAGCTTTAGATTCTCCATTGTTAAATGACAACAAGATTACAGGTGCTAAAAACGTATTGTTGCTTATCGTTTCTGGAACAAATGAAATTACAATCGACGAGATTGGAGAAATCAATGATCATATCCAAGTTGAAGCAGGTCACAACGCAAACATCATTATGGGTGTTGGTGAGGATGAATCACTTGGAGATTCTATTGCAGTAACTATTATTGCAACAGGATTTGATATTGAGCAACAAAATGAAATCGTAAATACAGAGCCAAAAAAAATAATTCATACGCTTGAAGACGAACAAAGAAGTTTTCATAATTTAAGTAGTAAGCCAGTTACGGCTTTTGATTTGAATACTGAATCGCAAGTTTCTAATTCAAATGAAAGAGTAGTTTTTGATTTATTAGAAGATACAGTAGTAACTCCTGAACCAGTTGTCGTTCCTGAATTAGTAGTTGCAGCGCCAGTAAAACATAATGATGAATTGATGGTTATTTCAGAGTATGTTAAAAACTTAGATGTAACTTTCGAAATAGTTTCTCCTATAAGTGATGTTGATTTTACGATCACTTCAGCTGCAGTTGAAACAGTAATCGCTCAACCAAAAGCAATAGAGAAACAAGAGCAAACAGCTTTTTCTTTTGACTTACCGCTTTTTAAAGCAGAGCCAGTAGAGCAAGTTCAAGATAAGAAAGTTGTTTTTGAATTAGCAAATGAAGTGCGTGATATCAAAGTTAATGACGCTATACAGTTTGTTCCTGTTACGGAATTAAGTGATAACGGAATTATTAAATATTCTCTTGAGGAGTTTATGGAACAAGAGCCAGAATTTATGGCTAAACCAGTTGCTAAAGTTCCTGAAGTTGTTATTCCAGCAGAACTTAATATTACAATGAAGCAGGTTGAAAAATCAGCAGATTTACATAATGATTTTGAGCCAATTTCTCCAATGGAAATGACTATTGAAGAGTCAGTGAGAATGAGAGCGGATGAAAGAAGAAAGAAGTTAAAAGAATTCAATTATAAGTTTCATAATAATGTTTCTAAAATTGATGAATATGAAAAAGAGCCAGCTTATAAAAGATTAGGTATCGACATTTCAAATAATCATTCTAATAACACTAATTCAAGAATATCTGTTGGAACAGACAGTAATAATGATTTACAGCTACGTTCAAACAATTCGTATTTACATGATAATGTAGATTAAGTAAATCAAATTAAAGATGAGATAGCCCGAAAATCAAATTGAATTTTCGGGTTATTTTTTTAGTTATGTAGCAGGAGCCGATTTATTGTTATTTCAGTTAATTTTTTTAAATTTGCTGAGCCTTAATCCAGCTATCATTTCAAGCTTTTTATCAAAACAACTTTTTTCTAAAAATTTAAAAGAGCTTCTAAAGTCGCTTTTTAAATTCAAGAAAAAAACGTTGGTTTTTCTTAAAAAGGCTTTTCACTTTTATCTGGGGCAGGAATCAAAATCAAAAAACAGTAGTCATTTTAGCTACTATTAAATAAGAACATTATGAGTTTATCATTACTAATCATGGACGATTTAAAAACAGCCATGAGAGCAAAAGATACAGTAGCACTAGAAGCGCTAAGAGCGATCAAATCTGAAATATTATTAGCGCAAACAGCATCAGGTTCAAAAGAAGAAATTTCAGCTGATGATGAAGTTAAGTTATTGCAGAGATTGGTAAAAACACGCAAGGAAAGCGCAAGAATCTTTACAGAACAAAATCGTATGGATTTGGCTGAACCAGAACTAGCTCAAATTGCGGTGATCGAAAAATTCTTACCAGCGCAATTAACTGAAACTGAAGTTGAAGCAATCATTGCTGAGATCATCGCAGAAACTGGAGCCTCAGGAATAGCATCAATGGGTAAAGTGATGGGATTAGCAGCTGCAAAATTAGGTGGTACTGCAGAAGGAAAAACTATTTCTACTATTGTCAAAAAATTATTGGTTTAAATGATAGTGTTGATAAATAATTTTAAATTATAAATCTAAAATTGTTAATTATCTATCTAAATCAAACGGCTGCGTAGTTCAACTGGATAGAATATCAGATTTCGACTCTGAGGGTTGCAGGTTCGAACCCTGTCGCGGCCACCACTTCTCAATAAGTTTAATCAAAACACTGTAAATTTAATGTTTACAGTTTTTTTTTTTGGATTTATGTATCAAAATGCACAATTATTATCCTTCTTAAGGTGTCCAATTCGGCAGCATTTTTCTAGTTTTTTATGGATGAGTTAGAATTCTTATTCAAACTTGGTTTATAAACATTTTGCATTTTTTTTACAATTACGTTTGTCACGCTGGAAGCGTCTCACTTATATGTGTATTCCAATATTCAAGATAGACGTTTCGCTCAAATAACTCCAAAAAAAAGCCTTTAGATTTCTCTAAAGGCTTTTCTAATTCGAAAACAATTTAATTATGCTTCAACTTCAAATGGAAGTATAGATACATAAGATTTGTTATCTCTTTTCTTTTGGAACATAACAACTCCATCTACTCTTGCGTGTAGCGTGTGATCTTTACTGATGTAAACATTTTCACCTGGATTGTGTTTTGAACCTCTTTGTCTTACGATGATGTTCCCAGCAATAGCAGCTTGACCACCAAAAATCTTAACGCCTAAACGTTTTGATTCTGATTCTCTACCATTCTTCGAACTACCGACACCTTTCTTGTGAGCCATGACGTATTAGTTTATTTTGTTAGTAATTAATTAAACAGCTTTACCACCGTTTAATTCATCTTGTAATTTTTTTAATTCATCCATTTTACCATCTGCAGCTAATTGTGCTTGTTGAGCCCAAGTAGTAGGATCTAAATGAGACAAAGTTGAGCTAGCAGTAGTTAAAATTTCTTTAACTGAATCAGCAGACGCTTTAGCTAATTTAGCAAAAGTGTCAACTCCTGCAGCAACTAATGCTTCAGCAGCTTTTGGTCCAATTCCTTCAATAAGTTTTAAATCATCTGCTTTCTTAGATGCTTTTGGAGCTTTTGCTTCTGTAACTTTTTCAGCTTTTGGAGCCGCTTTTTTTGCACCTACACCAGTAATTCCTTCGATTACAATTTGAGTAAGATATTGTCTATGACCGTTTCTCTTTTTGTATCCTTTTCTTCTTTTCTTTTTGAAAACGATAACTTTATCTCCTTTTAAGTGTTGTAACACTTTAGCTTCTACTGAAGCACCTTCTATAGCTGGGGCGCCTAAAGTGATTGTTCCATTATCATCTAATAAAAGAACTTTGTCAAATGAAACACTTGAACCTTCTTCATTAGTCAAACGGTGAACATAAACCTTTAAGTCTTTGCTTACTTTGAACTGTTGCCCTGCTATCTCTACGATTGCATACATACTGATTGGTTTTAATAATTTTTAAGGTTGCAAATATACAAATATATTTTTAACTCGCAATCTGTGTCGTAAAAAATATCACTACTTAATAGGAGATCACTTTTTCTTGTTCGAAAATACTATTTTAAAATATAAATCAACAATTGTTAAAGTCTATTTTTTCCTATTTAAAATGTAACATTTACGAGGGAAACACTACTTACTATTCATATTAACAAAATTATTAACCCTATGAAAAAATCATTAATGGCTTTAAGCGCTTTGTTTATGCTAGGAGGAGTGGCATCTGCTCAAAAAGTAGCATTTGAAGAATACACATTAGACAATGGCTTACATGTAATTTTACACAATGATCCATCGGCTCCCACTGTAATCACATCTGTAATGTACCATGTAGGTGCTAAAGACGAAAATCCAGAGAGAACCGGTTTTGCACATTTTTTTGAACATTTATTATTTGAAGGTACTGAGAATATTAAACGTGGTGAATGGTTTAAAATTGTAACTAGTAACGGTGGTGTTAACAATGCAAACACGACTGATGATAGAACGTATTACTACGAAGTTTTCCCATCGAACAACCTTGAACTAGGTCTTTGGATGGAAGCTGAAAGAATGTTGCATCCTATTATTAACCAAATAGGTGTAGACACGCAAAATGAAGTTGTTAAGGAAGAGAAAAGACTCCGTGTTGACAATCAGCCTTACGGAAACTTTCTTGCAGAAGTAAAAAAGAATATATTTAAGAAACACCCTTATCGTTGGGCAACTATTGGATCAATGGATCATTTAGATGCGGCTACTTTAGAAGAGTTCCAAGCTTTCAACAAGAAATTTTATGTTCCAAACAATGCTGTGCTAGTTGTGGCAGGTGATTTCAAAAAGGATCAAGCTAAAGAATGGATTCAAAAATATTTTGGACCTATTAATAAAGGAGCAGAAGTTAAAAGAGAAACTTTTGTTGAAGATCCTATCACGCAAACTATCAAAGCTAAATTTGAGGATTCAAACATTCAAATTCCTGCAATAGTTGCTGCTTATAGAACGCCTTCAATGAAAACGAGAGACGCAAGAGTATTAGATATGATTTCGTCAATTCTGACTGATGGCAAAAGCTCTAGATTATACAAGAAAATTGTAGACGAAAAGAAAATGGCATTACAAATAGGTGCTTTTAGTAATAGTCAAGAGGATTACGGAAGTTACATTATTTACGGATTGCCTCAAGCGCCAAATACTCCTCAAGACATCCTTACTGCAATCGATGCTGAAATTGTAGCGCTTCAAACAGAATTAATTTCTGAAAAAGATTTACAAAAACTACAAAACAAATTCGAAAATCAATATGTGGATAGTAATTCAACTATTGATGGTATTGCAGATAATCTTGCTTCCTTTTATTTATTATATGGTGACGTAAACTTAATCAACACTGAGATTGATATCTATAATTCAATCACTCGTGAAGAGATTAGAGACGTTGCTAAAAAATATTTAAATCCAAATCAAAGATTAGTCTTGGATTACGTTCCATCTAAAGAGAAAGCTCAAAACTAAGATATATCATTATGAAAAAATCAATATTAATTTTATCAAGCTTGTTCTTGACTATAATTATGCAAGGACAAATCATCCCTCAACCTAAACCAGGTGTAGCACCTACTGTAAAAATTGGAAAACCTCAAACCTTTGAGCTTAAAAATGGCTTGAAAGTTATGGTTGTTGAAAACCACAAGTTGCCTCGTGTAGCATTCAGTCTTACTTTGGACAACGATCCATATACTGAAGCTGATAAAAAAGGAGTTTCTGATATGACAAGTACTTTGATGGGAAGTGGTACTACTAAAATTTCTAAAAATGCTTTTAATGAAGAAGTAGATTTTCTAGGAGCTAATGTTAGATTTAGTTCGAACGGAGCTGCAGCAAGTACTTTGTCTAAATATTCAAGTAGAATATTAGAACTTATGGCTGACGGAGCACTTAATCCTAATTTTACTCAAGAAGAATTTGATAAGGAAAAAACTAAACTTATCGAAGGCTTAAAAGCGAATGAAAAAAGTGTTTCAGCTGTTGCTAGAAGAGTGGAAAGTGTTTTAGCTTACGGTAAAGATCATCCTGCGGGAGAATTTGTAAGTGAAGCGACTTTGAAAAACGTAACATTAGAAGATGTTAAGGCAAATTACAATACTTATTTTGTACCAAGTAATGCGTACTTGATTATTGTAGGTGACGTAAAATTGAAGGAAACTAAAAAAATGGTTGAGAAGTTTTTTGGCTCATGGAAAAAAGCGACTGCCCCTTCTGTCAAATTTAATGATCCAAAAGATGTTGCAAACACGCAAATCAATTTTATCGATATGCCAAATGCAGTTCAGTCTGAAGTTTCAGTTATAAATATGTCTAATCTAAAAATGACCGATCCTGATTATTTTGCAGTATTAATTGCTAATCAAATTTTAGGTGGTGATTTTAATAGTTATATCAATATGAATTTGAGAGAAGCTCATGGTTGGACTTATGGTGCTAGAACTGCTATTAGCGGAGATAAGCGCATCGGTACATTTAATGCATCTACTCAAGTAAGAAACTCTGTAACAGATAGCACTGTTGTGGAAATCATGAGAGAATATAAAAAGATCAGAACTGAAAAAGTGAGTGAAGATATGTTAGCAAGCGTAAAAGCAGGTTACATTGGTCGATTTGTAATGCAAATTGAAAAGCCACAAACAGTTGCTGGTTATGCTTTAAGAATTCAGTCACAAGGTTTGCCTGCTGATTTCTATGAGAACTATATTAAAAATGTAAGTGCTGTAACGGCTGATGATGTTTTGAGAGTAGCTAATAAATATTTTAAAATTGACAACAGTAGAATTGTAATCGTAGGTAAAGCTTCAGATGTAGCTCCTGGATTAGAAAAATTAAATATGCCTGTTTTCTACTTTGATAAGTACGGAAATCCAACAGCAAAACCGGAACTCAAAAAACCAGTACCAGCAGGAGTAACGGCAAAAAGTGTCATTGATGCGTACATAAAAGCCATAGGAGGAGAAAAAGCAGCTTCAGCAGTGAAAACAATTGTGATGAATGGAACTACTACAATTCCTCAAGCACCATCTCCATTAACTTTTACGTCAAAAATTGATGTTAAAGGAAAGCTTATGGTTGAACTAGCTATGGGGACAATGAGTTTGATGAAGCAAGTTTTGAACGAAAAAGGAGCTTACATAATGCAACAAGGACAACGCCAAAATGTTGAAGGCGAAATGCTTTCTGAAATGAGAGCATCTGCAGTTCCTTTTGAGGAGTTATCTCTTTTTAAAAAATCTGGATTGATTTTAGAAAACATTGAGTCAGTTAATGGAAAAGATGCATATGCAGTTAAAAACGGTAAAACGACTTTATTTTACGACGTAACTTCAGGATTGAAAATTGCTGAATCTAAAGTAATGGAGCAAGGTGGAAAAACGATGACGCAAACTACTTCTTATGGTGATTACAAAGAAGTGAAAGGTGTTAAAGTGCCATTTAATGTTATACACAATGCAGGATTTGAACTAGATGTAAAAATGTCAGAAGTAAAAATCAATGAAGGTGTAACAGATGCTGATTTTAAATAATAGTTACTGATAAGTAATCAAGGCTGTCTTTAAATAGACAGCCTTTTTTTTACCATATTTCGAAAAGTTAAAACTACTAAAAATTTTATCTTTTAGCAGATAAATAAACACCGATTAAAATTATAAAGGCACCGAAAAACTGAATAGGAGTGAGCATTTCATTGTCGAATAATCCCCATCCAAAAGCAACGACCGGAATTAAGTACGTTACCGAAGTGGCGAAAACGGGAGAAGATATTTGAATTAATTTGAAAAATAAAATATTAGCAATACCAGTTCCTACTACTCCGAGAATCATTATAAACAAAACCGACTGCTGCACATTTGCTTCTTGGATCACTTCAAAAAATCCAGAAAAAAATAATATCATAAATGCAGGTATAAATAGAATTGTAAAATTACCTGTGGTTATGCTAAGAGGCGTTAAATCATGTAAATATTTTTTTATCAAGTTGACGTTTACTGCGTAACATATTGATGCGATCAAAACTAAAATAGCGTAGTAATAATTTTGTTCGGGATGATTAGCAGCACCGTTTAAAACTAATAATGCACTTCCCGCTAAACCAATTAGAATACCAAATACCTGATTTCTCTTAAATTGTAATCCAAAAACTAATGCTCCTAAAATCAAAGTATTTAGCGGCGTGAGTGAATTTAAAATGGAACTAACAGAGCTGTCGATTTCAGTTTGCGCAATGGCAAATAGATAAGCAGGAAAAAAGGTTCCAAACATAGATGTCAACGCAATGTATTTCCACTTTTTAGCTGGAATTTTAGCTAAACTTTTATGTCCAATTAGTAATAAAAAAACAGATGCAAAAATAATTCTTAATGACCCTAATTGAAAGGCAGTTAATCCGATAAGTCCTTTTTTTATAAGTATAAAAGAACTTCCCCAAACTAAGGCAAGAGCTAATAAATAGAACCATTTAATCTGCGTGCTTTTCATAGAAATAATTTTGGTTCAAAATTGTAAATATTTTATGAATTAGTCCCTCTTTTTTTGATTAATTTTGCACTATAAAATTTTGCTACTAATCTTTAAATTATAATATAATGAATTTCAAAAAATCAATACTGACTTTAGCGGTTGCAAGTATATTATTTGTAGGTTGTAAAGAGAAATCTAACGAAACAGATTTGAAGGAAACAGCTGTAAATACTGAAGTTGTTGCTCCAAAAGTTAAAAAAGAGATTGCTGCGGCAAATCTACAAACAACAAGTTTTTCTATTGATGGAATGACTTGCGCTATAGGTTGTGCTAAAACTATCCAAGAGGATTTAACGGCACTAGATGGCGTTCAAGATGCTAAAGTTGATTTTGATACAAAATTAGCTACGGTGACTTTCGATAAAACAGTTCAGAACCAGGAAAAATTGACTAAGGTAGTGGAATCAGCTGCTGACGGTAAATCGTACACTGTATCTAATGTGAAGTCGTAAGAATTACTTTTAAATTATAATAAAAGCATTCGTAAGTTTCGAATGCTTTTATTATGTCTTTTTATTTCCATTTTAAAGTTTCCATTAAACGTTGCATGTCGTTTTTTATATAACTTGCGGCGGGCATAATGGAATCGTAATTCGGTTTTGCATAAAAATAAACAGATGCAGTTACAAAATTTTTAGTACTGTCTGTTGCGTAAAATTGAGCATTAGTTGCTGCATTTCCTTCCACTTGATAGAACATACCGTATACTTTTTTATTAGGATTTAAGTAAGGTTGTTCAAGTATATCATCAGCTTTTATTACATGTCCGTACGTTAACTTTTGTGCGTCCTTTAATAATTTTTCTATATTGTTAGTCACGGGTTTGTACGTTAAATAAATAGTGGCCTTCATTTTAGGATAAGTAATCGCGAAGTCACACTCTTTTTCCTTTTTAATTATCGCATCTGAATTTATTTCGAAAGAATACGCGCACTCGTTTTCAAAATTCACATATTTAGCCTCAGGATAATCTAATCTTAAATAGCTAGATGGCTTTGGTAACGCATCGTCCTTGCAGCTAATAGTTAGTAATGAAAGGAAGAGTAATAGTAAAAAAGCGATTTTCTTTTTTGTCATTATAAATTTAAATTATTTAATCTTACTATTTAAAGAATTAGCTTTTTTACAAACTAGTTAAGATTTGGTAAGAGTTAATGCTTATTCAATCGTTACTTTTATTTGTTTGATTCTTTTTTGATCCACTGTTTCAATTGTGAACAAACAATTTTCAAATGAAACTTTTTGATTCTTTTTTGGAAAGTTGCCTAAAATCTCTAGAATGAATCCAGCAAGTGTTTCTGCTTCTCCTTTTCTATTCTCAAACACTTCTTCGTCGACATCGATAATACGGTAGAAATCTTTGAGGTTTATTTTACCTTCAAAAAGAAAATTCTTTTCATCAATTTGTGAGAAGTTTAAATGTTCGTCGTCAAACTCGTCACTGATATCACCTACAATTTCTTCAATAACATCCTCTAGTGACACAAGTCCTGAAGTTCCTCCATATTCATCTACTACAATTGCTAAATGGCTTTTCATGCCTTGGAAATCTTTCAACAAATTGTCTAATTTCTTGTTTTCAGGGACAAAAAATGGCTCTCTCAGCAATAATTTCCAATCAAATTCATTCGTATTAATATGTGGTAGTAAGTCTTTCACATATAGAACGCCTTCTATCTGATCAATATTGTCTCGGTACACTGGAATTCTAGAATACCCCTTATCTATAATTTTCGGACAAATATCAGCGAATGTTTCTGTTATTTCTAAAGCAAAAATATCAATACGCGGACTCATAACCTGTCTGGTATCAGTGTTTCCAAAACTAACGATTCCTTCTAGGATTTTTTGCTCTTCGGTTGATGAGTCTTCTGAAGTTGTAAGTTCAAGCGCTTGTGACAATTGATCCACAGAGAAATTAGTTTTTTGCTTTCCTAACTTATTGTGTAAATAGATTGTAATTGCACGCATTGGAATACTAATAGGAGAAAGTAATTTATCTAAAAAAGCAATAGGGTAGGCAGCTAGCTTAGCAAATTTTATGTTTTTTCTACTAGCATATACTTTTGGTACCACTTCGCCAAAAAGCAATATCAAGAACGTGATTGTTATAATTTCTACAATGAATTTCAAAGTTGGGTTAACTATTGCTGCAAATAAGTTATCGCCAATGAACGAGAAAAATAGTATTATAGTAATATTGACAAAATTATTAGCAATCATAAGCGTTGCTAATAGTTTTTTTGGTTTTTCTAAAAGTTTGGATATTATTTTTCCTTTCGAATTGTTATCTTGATTTATCTCATCGATATCTTTTTCTGAAAGAGAGAATAAAGCTACTGCTGCACCTGAAAGTAATGCAGAACAAAATAGTAAAGCAACTATTGCTAAAAGTCCAAATGCTAGATCAGTATCGATAGCATTTATAAACGGCAAACTGGGCTCTGGGTCCAAATTAAAAAAGATTAGTTAAACATTTAAAATGGCAAGTCGTTAATTGGCAAGTCATTTTTTTCTGGCTCAAAATTAGTGTTTTTTGTATTATCAGTTGCAGGAAATTGTTTGTTACTTTCACTCTCCTTTTTAGTGGTTAGAAAAGTAAATTCAGTGACTTGAATTTCACTAGTATGTTTAGTGCTTCCGTCCTCACCTTGCCATTGTCTTGACTTGATGCGTCCCTCAACATAAATTTTGTCTCCCTTAGAAAGATATTTTTCGCAAAGTTCAGCAGCTTTATTGCGCACCACTAGATTATGCCACTCCGTAGAAGTGATTTTTTCATTAGTAGTTTTGTTGATGTAAACTTCGTTTGTAGCTAACTGAAATCTACCGATACAATTACCTCCTTCAAAGTAATGCATCTTAATGTCATCGCCAAGGAAACCTATTAGCATCACTTTATTTAATGTTCCGTTCATTGTAAATTGGGGTGTTTAATCAAAGATACATTTTTTTAGAATTATTTAATTTAATTCCTTTTCAATAAAATTATGAATAACTATTGGAAAAGGCAAAGTCTTTAAGGTTTCTTGATTTATTCCGTCTTTAATTAATCCTTCAACATTTACCTTCCAGAATTTAATATGTAAGTGTTGATGTGATAATTTGTGAAGGATGCTTTTTTCATGTGTTTCTGATATACTTGAAATAGTATTTTCTTTAAAATATTCGCTTTGTATTTGCTCAGCAACAAAGTTAAAATCTTCTTCTTGATCGGTCTCAAGTAATGGAAACTCATATAAATTATGCCAAATCCCTTTAGAAGTTCGTTTTTGAATTATAGTGTTTTCACTTTCATCAGATGCTACTATATAATTAAAGTAGCGATTTCGGACTTTTATCTTTTTAGACTTTACAGGTAATTGATCTACTTTCTTCTTCTGCAAAGCCGCGCAACTTCCGTTAAAAACGCAAATAGTACAATTAGGACTTTTAGGAACGCACTGTAAAGCGCCAAACTCCATAATAGCTTGATTAAAAATTGCTGGATTATCTTTTGGCATTAGTTCGAAAGCTAAAGAAGCAAATTCTTTTTTGGCGGAAGCCTGAGTAATATCAGTTTCAATGTCAAAGTAGCGTGATAGTACTCTAAATACATTACCGTCAACAACAGGAACCACTTCATTGTAGGAGAAGGAAGCTATTGCGGCAGCCGTATATTCTCCAATTCCTTTCAATTTAAGTAACTCATCATAGTTATCAGGGAAAATTCCGTTTAAATCAGATGCGATATATTGCGCGGTTTTATGTAAATTTCGAGCTCTGGAGTAATAGCCCAAACCTTGCCAGAGTTTTAACACTTGTTCTTCACTTGCCTTTGCAAGGTCAAAAACAGTTGGAAAAGCAGTTGTGAAAGATAAAAAATAAGGCATTCCTTGTGCAACTCGCGTCTGTTGAAGCATGATTTCAGAGAGCCAAATAGGGTAAGGGTCGGTGGTGTTTCGCCATGGTAAATCCCGCTTATTTTGTAAGTACCATTTTATCAGTAAGTTAGAAAAATTCATGTTTAAATATTAGACTGCAAAAGTAAAAGTTTATGTGATTAAAATTTAATGAATTAGCTTGAATAATTGTTTTTTAAATTCATATATTTGCAACCTCAAAAAAATAGTACAACATAATATAATAGGAAAGAAAATGACGAAAGCAGATATCGTAGCAAAAATTTCAGAGAAACTAGGTCTTGAAAAAGGAGATGTTCAGGCAACTGTAGAGACTTTTATGAATGAAGTAAAAAATTCATTAGAGACTGGGGACAATGTGTATTTAAGAGGTTTTGGAAGTTTTATTGTGAAAACTAGAGCTGAAAAGACAGGTAGAAATATCTCAAAAAATACAACAATAAAAATTCCTGCACACAATATCCCTGCATTTAAACCTGCAAAAGTTTTCGTAGAAGGAGTTAAGACAAATAACGAAGCAAAATAATAATATTAATTAATCATAAAATCGACAAGATATGCCAAGTGGTAAAAAAAGAAAGAGACATAAGGTAGCAACTCACAAACGTAAAAAAAGAGCGAGAGCTAACCGTCACAAAAAGAAAAAGTAGTTTATAACTACTTTTTTCTTTTTAAAAGTTCATTGAAATCGAAAATTAGTATTCAGTCTCCAGTAATTAGTGTTCAGTTTACTGGCCACTTACAGCTGCTTACTGCTAGCTAGTTTTCTCCGGGTACAATGCCTGTTAAAATATTGTTTAATCCATCCTTACAATTCAGTTTTAGCTTCAAGCTGTAAGCCATAAGCCATGTTTTGCTTATCGCCTAGTGCTTATTGCCTATTGCCAAAAAGTTCGGATAAAAATTTACAGATGAATAAAGAATTAATCATTAGATCTAGTTCTGAAGCCGTAGATTTTGCCTTATTAAAAGATGGAAAACTAATTGAATTACACAAAGAAGAAGAAGAAAGCAACTTCCAAGTTGGTGATATTTTTATCGCTAAAATAAGGAAGCCAGTTGCTGGACTTAACGCTGCTTTTGTAAATGTTGGCTATGAAAAAGATGCCTTTTTACATTATCACGATTTAGGTCCTAATTTAGCTTCCCAATTGAAATTCATAAAACTTGTAAGCGCAGGTAAATTAAAAGATTTCTCCCTAAAAACCTTTCAGTTTGAAAAAGAAATAGACAAAGATGGTACCATTACTGATGTATTGAGTTCCAATCAATCTGTTTTAGTACAAGTTGTCAAAGAACCTATATCTACAAAAGGACCAAGAATTAGCGCTGAGCTTTCTCTTGCCGGAAGATTTATAGTTTTGGTTCCGTTTTCTGACCGCGTTTCTATTTCACAAAAAATAGAAGACAAAAAAGAAAAGGATCGTTTGAAACGTCTTGTACAATCCATCAAACCAAAAGGATTTGGTGTTATTGTTCGCACAGTAGCCGAAGGCAAAAGTACAGTAGAATTAGAAAAAGATTTGCAGAACCTGCTAAGCAGATGGACTGCAATGTGTAAAAAATTACCAACTGCTCATCATCCGTCTAAAGTATTAGGAGAGCTTAATAGAGCATCTTCAATATTGAGAGACGTTTTTAATGATACCTTTAGTGGTATTCAAATTGATGATGAAGAGTTGTACAACCAAACAAAGGATTACTTGCAAGAAATTGCACCATCCAAACAATCAATTGTTAAGTTTTATCAATCTAAAGACACTCCAATTTTCGAGAAATATAACATAGAGAGACAAATCAAGACTTCTTTTGGAAAAACAGTATCCATGAGCAAGGGAGCGTATCTTATTATTGAACATACTGAAGCGTTACACGTTATCGACGTGAACAGCGGAAACCGTTCTAATAAGGCAACCAATCAGGAAGATACAGCAATGGAAGTGAATATGATTGCAGCTGCTGAAATCGCTAGACAATTGCGTCTACGTGATATGGGTGGTATAATTGTAGTTGATTTTATCGACATGTCTAATCCCGAAAATCGTAAAGTCTTGTTCGATTTCTTGAAAGAAGAAATGAGCGATGATAAAGCAAAACACAAAATCTTACCTCCTAGTAAATTTGGATTGGTCCAAATTACAAGACAAAGAGTAAGACCAGAAGTAAATATTAAAACTAGAGAGGAAGATCCTAACAATGAGAGTGGCGAAATTGAAGCGCCAATTCAAATCATTGATAAAATCAATTTTGATCTAGAAAGAGTATTAAAGAACCATAAAGATGTTGTGCTTAATGTACATCCATTTGTGGCCGCATACCTTACCAAAGGTTTTCCATCATTACGTTCAAAATGGTTTCTTGAACATAAAAAGTGGGTGAAAATCATACCTCGTGATGCTTACACGTATTTAGAATATCATTTCTATGACAAAAAAGAAAATGCTGTTATAGATTAAAACAAAACCGCCTCTCGCAAGATTGGCGGTTTTTTTGTGTCTTGTTGTCACTACTTTTTTTCAACCTTTCAACCTATCGAATGCTATTTCTAAGTTTCTAAAATAAATTATTAGTGCTGTAATTTTTATTTTTAGGAGCTATTTCCAGCTATACACTATATCTTTTCCTTCTCCTAATGAGGCGATGGAAAAGGATGCCGCTTCTATCTGGGCTAGGGCCTAAATTACGCAAAATAAAACTTTTTCTGTATGACGATAATATTTATGCAGAGGTAGCTAACTATTAAGCAAGTTAACAACTGTTGTAAACTAAAAATGGCGCTATAAGCGCCATTTTCTAGAAACTAGTAAGTTCTTTTAAATCGTGTATGGTTTGCGTTGGATTTTCGGCTTTAAATACAAAACTTCCAGCAACTAGAACATCAGCTCCAGCTTCAACGAGTTGTTTTGCATTTTTATTAGTAACACCACCGTCAACTTCTATAAGTGTAGTAGCTCCTGTTCTATTGATTAATGCTTTTAGCTTTTTAACTTTAGCATAAGTATTTTCGATAAAAGATTGCCCTCCAAAACCTGGATTTACGCTCATGATGCAAACCAAGTCAATATCATTTATTACATCCTCTAGTAAATCAATATTAGTATGTGGATTGATAGCAACTCCTGCTTTCATTCTTTCTGCTTTGATTGCTTGTAAGGTTCTATGAAGGTGAGTGCAAGCTTCATAATGTACGCTTAATATATTTGCACCTAATTCAGCAAATGTTTTGATATAACGATCAGGATCAATTATCATTAAATGAACATCAATGGTTTTAGTAGCATGTTTAGTAATTGCTTCTAAAACTGGCATTCCGTAAGAAATATTAGGAACAAAAACACCGTCCATGATGTCGATATGAAACCAGTCAGCTTCAGACTTATTAATCATTTCAATGTCACGTTGTAAATTTCCAAAATCAGCTGCTAATACCGAAGGTGCAATAAGAGTATTTTTCATTTGTGTTGTTGTTTAATCTGTAGTTGAATCAGATTATTAAGTTGTAGTTTCTGCAAAATTAGTTTATTTAAAACGATTGCGAAAGTTTTTTTGTAAAGACAAAAATTTCCTTTATTATAAAAGCTCAATGTTAGTAAGTAATGGCTGATAGGTGCGAAAATTGTTTGTTTTTATCCCAATCAATTAGTATTCGAGGGTTTACCCGAAAGGCCAAGAAATCGTTACAAAAGAGAGCAACAAATGAAGATTCTTCCTTCGTCAGAATGACAAAGTTGGAGAGCTATGATTGCCATAATTACATGGTTTGCGATCCATATTATATTTTCTTGAATCAACTTGATTTTAATAGCAATGTGTTCATAATTCCACCTTCGGGGGCTAGGGGGATAAAAAAGCAAAACTCCGGTAATCAGCCGGAGTTTCAATCATCAATCAAAAAACGAACAGTCAATCAAACTGTTGTTCACTGTAAAAATCATAACATTTAAAATTCCAAATCCCATTAATTAGAATTTGGAATTTAAAAATTTTGATTTTATATTTTTATCCTAAATAAGTTTTAAGAATTTTACTTCTTGAAGTATGTTTCAATCTGCGAATTGCTTTTTCTTTAATTTGACGAACACGCTCACGAGTCAGGTCAAAAGTTTCTCCAATTTCCTCTAAAGTCATTGGGTGTTGATCACCTAAACCAAAGTATAAACGAACAACATCAGCTTCTCTTGGAGTTAATGTCTCTAATGAACGCTCAATTTCAGTACGTAACGATTCGTGGATTAATTCTCTATCTGGATTTGGAGACTCACCTGAACGTAAAACGTCATAAAGGTTAGAATCTTCTCCTTCTACAAGAGGTGCATCCATTGATAAATGACGGCCAGAGTTTTTCATTGACTCTTTTACGTCATTTACAGTCATGTCAAGTTCTTTTGCAATTTCCTCAGCAGACGGTGGACGTTCATTAGATTGCTCTAACAAAGCGTACATCTTGTTGATTTTATTGATAGAACCAATTTTGTTCAAAGGCAAACGAACGATACGAGATTGCTCAGCAAGAGCTTGTAAAATCGATTGACGAATCCACCAAACTGCATACGAAATGAATTTGAAACCACGTGTTTCATCAAAACGTTGTGCTGCTTTAATCAATCCTAAGTTTCCTTCGTTAATTAAATCAGGAAGAGTTAATCCTTGATTTTGGTATTGTTTAGCCACCGAAACAACGAAACGTAAATTAGCTTTTGTCAATTTTTCTAGGGCTTTTTGATCCCCAGCCTTAATTTTTTGAGCTAATTCTACTTCCTCGTCAGCTGTAATAAGATCAACTTTTCCAATTTCTTGTAAATATTTGTCTAATGATGCAGTTTCACGATTCGTTACCTGCTTGGTGATTTTAAGTTGTCTCATGTTTTTGTGTCCTCAATTTTTAAGTGTACAAATAGTTATACGTACAGAGTTGCAAAAAAGTTACAATAATTTGAAAAGAATTTTTTAATTTTTAATTGTAGTGAGTTTAAGTATGGGCATTACCTGCGGCCCGGGCTATGCGCACTCGCTTTATTGTTTCGCTGCGCTTCACAATAAGAGCTCAAACAATTGCTTCTATCCCTAATGCAAAATAGAGATGTGATCATGTTTTTTTTTATTCGAAGTCTTGCCGGTATTTTTTAAATCTTTTAAATGTGAGAATGCTTCTTGTTACCGACAGTTTTATTTCAAAAATACCATCTTGCTATTGTTCTTTTTCCTCAATTAAATTATGGTCTAAAAGTTTTTTTGCTGATAAAGCACTCACTACTTTTTTGCCTGTTCTAGATTCTAATTCTTTTAAAGCTACTTTAGCGACATTACCGCCTTGTTGGGCTACTTTTTTGCTTTCGCCAAAAGTTTCTGGATTTACTGCTTGGGAAATATCTTTGGTTGAAGCTTCGGCTAGCATGTTTAAGATCAATTCAGTGTTGGTCATATTATCACGAAGATTCTCTTTTTTCAAACCTTTAAGGATTTTATATTCTTTGGTTGTTTTATCTGACCAAGCTTTGGTAATAATATCAGTTAGAATGGCAAATTGAGCTCCTTCTTTTAATCCTTTACTTTTCCATTCATCAGTTAATTCTTTTCGAATTTCAATACTCTTTAAGCGTTGATTAATCCAGTTTTCAGAATAACCTAATTGTAGATAATACTCTAAAGCACGATCTATTGAAAGTTCCGGGTCTTGCATTTCGTCTAATCTTTCGCTGCCGACTTTTGCTAACCAAAGCTTAAATGGCTCTGCTTTAGGAGATGGAATGGACTGTATTAGTCTTAATAGATTTGTAGTATCAATACAATCAGTTGCATATTTTTTCCCATCTTTCGCTGCAAATTTCAGTTGTACGATATTTTCGTACAACTGACTTCCTTCTTTAGTAAGTTTCTTTTTTAAATCTGTCCAGTATCTTTTTGGGATAGTACTTTCGGTCAATATTTCTACAACATCCACAATAGAAAAATACCATTTTTCATCCTCTTCATTCCATATTGAACGTATTTGTTTCTCTTCAAATAATTTCAAGGCAGTTTCTTTTGTCATGTTGTTGCAATTTTGAATAGTAAATATAATAAATTATCATGCAGTTTTATACATAAACGAAAACCCCAATTCAACTAAATGAATTGGGGTTTTCTATAAATAAACCTTTAGTAAACTTAAGATCTGATTACTCTTTTCTTTCCTCACGTGGAGGTCTTGGTAAAAGTGCTTTTCTTGACACTTTTTCTTTTCTAGTTTTTGGATCCATACCTAAGTACTTCACTTGGAAAACATCGCCCATATTTACAACATCAGCAACATTTTCTGTGCGTTCCCACGCTAGCTCAGATACGTGTAACAAAACTTCATTTCCTGGAGCTGAAGTATATTCTACAACTGCACCAAAATCTAACATTTTGATTACTTTCACTTCGTAAGACTCATTCATTTGAGGTTTGAAAGTGATTGATTTAATTTTAGCTAATACTGCTTCAATTCCAGCAGGATCAGTTCCTAAAATTTCAATAACTCCTTCTTCAGTAATTGGATCTTCGTTGATAACAATAGTAGTTCCAGTAGCTTTTTGTAATTCTTGAATTACTTTTCCACCAGGTCCGATCAATGCACCAATGAAAGCATTAGGAATTCTTCTTGTAATAATTTTTGGAGCGTAAGCTTTAACATCTGCTTTAGGAGATGCTAAAGTTTCGATTAATTTTCCAAGGATATGCAAACGACCATCACGAGCTTGCGCTAATGCTGCTTCCATAATCTCATATTTCAATCCGTCAATCTTGATGTCCATTTGACAAGCAG
Source organism: Flavobacterium sp. PL12 (assembly GCF_039123485.1). Taxonomy (NCBI): domain Bacteria; kingdom Pseudomonadati; phylum Bacteroidota; class Flavobacteriia; order Flavobacteriales; family Flavobacteriaceae; genus Flavobacterium; species Flavobacterium sp. PL12. The sequence continues at coordinate 205,094 of NZ_JBANDI010000001.1, read as the reverse complement.
TGATACCTACAGAAGTTCCAGTTACTTTAAAGTCCATATCTCCTAAGTGATCTTCATCACCAAGAATATCAGACAATACAGCATAACGATCTCCGTCAGTAATCAATCCCATTGCAATTCCAGAAACTGGACGTATCATTTGAATACCAGCATCCATTAATGACAATGTTCCAGCACAAACAGTTGCCATTGAAGAAGAACCATTAGATTCTAATACTTCAGAAACAACACGAATAGTATAAGGACAATCAGCAGGAATCATATTTTTTAACGCTCTTTGCGCTAAATTTCCGTGACCAACTTCTCTTCTTGAAGTTCCTCTTAGTGGACGAGCTTCTCCTGTTGAAAATGGCGGAAAGTTATAATGCAAGTAGAATTTTTCTTCTCCTTGTTGAGATGGTGAATCAATTTGGTTTGCTTCTCTAGAAGTTCCTAAAGTTGCTGTTGCCAATGCTTGAGTTTCTCCACGAGTAAACAAAGCTGAACCGTGAACAGATGGTAAGTAATCTACTTCACACCAGATATCTCTAATCTCAGTAGTTTTTCTTCCGTCTAAACGAGTTCCTAAATCTAAAGTTACATTACGAACTGCTTCTTTGTTAGTTTTGTAAAAGTATTTAGAAACTAAATCGCCATCAACTGCTAATTCTTCTTCTGTGAACAATGCTTTTACTTCTTCTTTCACTTCTGCAAATGCAGCAGTACGTTCTTGTTTAGAAGAACCTTTGCTTGCAATAGCATAAATTTTATCGTAAGATGCTGCTTTTACTTTAGCGTACACTGCTTCATCTTCCCTTTCTCCTTCGTAAGTACGAACTTCTTTTTTACCAAAAGCACCTTGCAAACGCATTTGTGCTGAAATTTGGTTTTTAATGTGTTCGTGTGCAAATTTAATTGCTTCTAACATTTCAGCTTCTGAAATTTCTTTCATTTCTCCTTCTACCATTGCGATAGAATCCATAGAAGCTCCAATCATCATATCGATGTCAGATAATTCTAATTGAGCGCGACTTGGATTGATGATGAATTTTCCATCAACTCTTCCAACTCTAGCTTCAGAAATTAAAGTTTCAAAAGGAATGTCAGATAATGCTAAAGCTGCTGATGCTGCTAATCCTGCTAATGCATCTGGCATAACATCGTCGTCATGAGACATTAATTGAATCATAACTTGTACTTCAGCGTGGTAATCACTAGGGAAAAGTGGACGTAAAACACGGTCAACTAATCTCATTGTTAATACTTCGCTATCACTAGGTCTTGCTTCTCTTTTGAAAAAACCACCTGGAAAACGACCAGCTGCAGCAAATTTTTCACGATAATCTACCGTTAAAGGTAAAAAATCAATTCCTGGACTTGCTTTTCTTGAAGAAACTACTGTTCCTAGAATAACTGTTTTTCCAATTCTAATTACTACAGATCCATCAGCTTGTTTTGCTAAACGACCTGTCTCGATTGTGATGTTTCTGCCATCACCTAAATCGATACTTTCTACAAATAATTGTGGAATCATAAATTTTAATTATTAGTTAAACATGGGTTTTAGTTGTGTTGTAGTTGTTGTTTTGCGTAGTTAATGCCTAAAACCCAATGAAAAACCAAACTTTTTTTTATTTGTCACTTCTGTAAAGATAATGACTTTGCGGATGAGCCTGAAATATAATCCCTTTTGTGTCAGGACTTAAATTGTATTATTCGACTCTAAATTTTAAAATAAAAAAGAGGCACTTACGCACCTCTTTTTTTATTGATTATTTTCTGATATTCAATACTTTGATAATTTCACGATATCTGTTGATTTCAGTCTTTTTCAAGTAATCCAACAAAGATCTTCTTTTACCTACTAGCAATACTAACGAACGCTCTGTATTATAATCGTGACGATTTTTTTTCAAGTGCTCAGTTAAGTGGCTAATTCTGTAAGTAAACAAAGCTATTTGAGCTTCTGATTTTCCAGTGTTTGTTTTTTCTCCGTGTTTAGCGAAGATCTCTTCTTTAATCTCTTTAGTTAAATACATTCCAATATTTGTTTAATGATTTTTATGTATGTCATACAGCTATTGTAAGACGGATGCAAAAGTAATACAAAATTTTGAATTGACAATTACAATTAAAGAGTTTTACTTGGTTTTTCTAATTAGATGCTGTTACAGTAATTGGTAAGCTGTGTTCTATTGCTGTGGGTATGCCTCTAATTTTTGCAGGAATCCAAGAGCCACAGTTTTTTAATACGTTTAGAACCTCCTTGTCAATATTTTTATCAAGTCCCTTGAGAACTTTTAAGTTGCTCAAACTTCCGTCCTTTTCAACTGTAAATGAACAGTAAATATTACCTGAGATTTTATTTACTTTCAGAGCTTGTGTTTTCATCAATGCTTTATAAATAGCATTCTGAAAATCTTGTTTTCCTTTTTTTGGTTTCGCTTGTTCAAGCAATAGCTTATACGATACTGATTTTCCAGTTGAGTCAACTATTTTACCAGAAATAAATTTATCATTCTTGTATGAATCACTAAACTTTAAGCCATCGTACTGCGCAGAACCAGTCCATTCGCCATCTTTTAGTCCGTTTTTAACTTGTCCTATTATATGAATTCCTGTTATGTCAAAGGTTTGGTATTCCCCATTTCCATCAATTACTTTATGTTGACGCTCTTTATTCCAAAATTGAACTATCTTATAATCTTGTTCAAAACCTCCGCCATTGTCAATATGTTCAATTTCAGATTCAATAGTTCCGTCGTCAAAAAATCGAAATTCTTTTCCAATTATTCTATTGCTTTTGTAATTTGAAATTGATTTTCTAGAACCATTTTCGTAATAACTTATCGATGTTCCGTCTATTTGAAGCGTGTTTTTACTACTAGAGGAGCATTTCATTTTGATGTTTCCAGATTTGTAGTAATCATTTATTTCATAATGATCGCTGTCAGAGGAGTAGTTTCTAATAATTCTATACGAAGTATGATGATCCTCTACTGTTTCGTTTCCAGATGAATCGAGGAAGATTTTTTTACTTAAAATTTTAGGTGCTTGCGAGAATGCTAAAATTGTACTGAACATTAGTATAAATATATAGAGCTTTTTTTTCATATTCAGTTATCAAAAGGACTATAACAAGTTAATAAAGCTCTGCGATCTCTTGATTAACAAATTCTAAGAAACGCTCATCTTCTTCTGTGAAAGGATTTATAACATGGCTATCAATATCGATTTGCCCTATATTTTCACCATTTACAAATAATGGAACCACAATTTCAGACTTTACCGTAAAACTACACGCTATATAATTGTCTTGAGCAGCCACATCCGGCACAACAAAGTTATTGTTAGAAATTGCCACTTGTCCGCATATTCCTTTTCCAAAGGGAATCACAGTATGATCTGTTTCTGCTCCTACATATGGTCCTAGATGCAATGTTTTTGTTTCGTGATTAGCAAAATAGAATCCCACCCAGTTATAATAGGAGATAGAATCACTTAATAGTTGGCAAATGTTTAGAAGCTTTTCGTCACGTGAAAGGCTGGTGTTTAAAGTTATTTCGGTTACTTTTGGTTGTAATTCTTGAAATGTCATCGTTTTGTTTTTATTTTGTAAAAGTATTTAAAGTAATTTCAAATAATAAATAAATTCGTTTAAAATAACAGCCTTTGAAAAAATATTTTATTCAATATAAACCTTTTTTAATTTTTCTCTTTAGCTTTTTTTTGACTTACATCATTCTCACTGCTATTTATCAAAAGTATCTAAATAGTTTTGACGAAAATCAAACAGATTCTATTACTAGTATTGTCGGAAAAAATACGGAGCAAGTGTTATTGTTTTTTGTAGCTGATTCTTCAGTAGAGCAAAGCATTGGAAATCCGTATATGAAGTTGTTTTTTAAACAAAAGTATGTCGCTAGAATAGTAGAGGGTTGTAATGCCGTAAGTGTTATTATTTTATTTATCTCTTTTGTGATTGCTTTTTCAGGAAAAATAATTCAAACTGCGCTTTTCGTTTTTGGCGGAAGTCTTCTCATTTATATTTTAAATGTAATTCGAATAGCCGCATTAAGTGCTCTCATTTTTTATTACCCTGAACATAAATCGGTGCTGCATGAAGTGCTTTTTCCGTTGTACATTTATGGTGTAGTTTTTATTCTGTGGCTTATTTGGGTCCGTAACTTTTCTAAATATGCTTCAAAAAATAATAAATAACAAATTCAGAATTCTACAACTCCTGGCTCTGGTTTTTTTATTAGTGCTTGTTCGCGCTTTTGAAAACGAATTGTTTTACGATCCCCTTTTAAATTTTTTCAAGAAAGATTTTACAAATTTAGATTTACCACAATTTGATTTCGCCTTATTGATGGTAAACGTATTGTTTCGATATGCGCTTAACACCGTTTTCTCACTTGGTGTCATTTACATTCTATTCAAAGATATTTCGATGATAAAGTTTGCGCTTTTTGTTTATGTTTTTTTCTTTGTCATTTTTGCGATTGGTTTTTTCTACATCGTATATTTTAGTGGTGAAAACCAGAATTGGATTTTGTTCTATATTCGAAGGTTTCTCATTCAGCCTATTTTTCTACTATTGTTTATTGCAGGATTTTATTATCAAAAACAGAGATAAGCAGCTTTTAAATTGTATCTTTATTCCGTATAATTTGCTTATTATCAAATTTATAAAAGTATGAAGATAGTTAAACATTCAGGTCTCATTGTCGAGTTCAATCCATCAAAACTTAAAAAATCGCTCTTAAAATCTGGCGCTAATTCAAAAGTAGTGGACGGTATCATGAAACAAATTGAAGGCGAGATTTATGAGGGAATTTCCACAAAGCAAATTTATAAAATGGCATTTGCCTTGCTAAAGAAAACAGCTAATTCGCATGCAGCACGTTATAATCTTAGAGAAGCAATACGATTATTAGGTCCGGCCGGTTTTTTTTTCGAAAAGTATACAGCGCGACTTTTTGCCTCTGAAAATTATAAAACTTTGACTAATATGACCTTGTTTGGTAAATGTGTTTCGCATGAAATAGATGTCGTTGTTAAAAAAAGTGACATCATTTCTATGGTAGAATGCAAATTCCATATGGGAAGGGAAGCTGCTTCTGATGTAAAAGTTCCTATGTACATCTTGTCTCGATTTAACGACTTGAAAGATAGACATCATCCTATTTTTACAGAAAGAGATATGATTTCAAAATGCTGGATTGTTACTAATAATCGATTTACTAAAGATGCTCTAGATTTTGGTAAATGTTCAGGATTAAATTTATTAAGTTGGGACTATCCGCCTGATGATAATTTAAAAACTAAGAACGATTCTAATGCTCTTTATCCTATCACGTGCTTGACTACATTGACGCTCGCTGAAAAAGATAAGCTTCTTGTGTTAGACATTATTTTAGTTCGAGAAATAGTTGCTAATTCTCAATATTTGGATAAAATAGGGTTAAGCCCTAACCGAATTAAAAACGTTTTACGTGAAGCTTCAGAGTTATGTCGATACATTTAAAAAAAAAGTAAATACTAATTTGTTTTAATAAAGTCAATACTATGAAAGTTACATTTATAGGTGGTGCAGGAACTGTAACCGGTTCAAAAACGTTAATAGAAAGTAAAGGAGTTCGTATTTTAATCGATTGTGGACTATTTCAAGGAATAAAACCATTGCGAGAAATGAATTGGGATCCGTTACCTGTTTTACCATCTACAATAGATTTTGTCTTATTGACACATGGTCATTTAGATCATTGTGGTTGGCTGCCAAGGTTAGTTCATCAAGGTTTTAAGGGGAAAATTTATTGTACCAGTCCTACTAAAGATATAACCAAACTTATTCTTCTTGACAGTGCTAAAATTCAAGAGGAAGAAGCTGAGAAAGCTAATAAAGGAAAGTATTCTAAACACGAAACTGCTGAAGCTTTATATACCGTAGACCAAGCAGAGAAAGTATTTCCTCTTATTAAAATAGCGAAACTGAATGAGCCAATTCCTTTAGACGCAGAAATTGAAGCAACATTTACTACTGCAGGACATATTCTAGGTGCATGTACGATTGCATTGACGCTCGAAAATAAAACACTAGTTTTTTCAGGAGATGTAGGTCGAGATGATGACGTTCTTATGTTTGCGCCAACTAAGCCAAAAAAAGCCGATTATGTTTTTCTCGAAAGTACGTATGGTAATAGACTTCACCCACATTCAGATACTAAATTAGAATTAGAAAAGTATATTAATAACGCAATCGATAGAGGCGGAACTGTTATTATTCCAAGTTTTGCAGTAGAGCGTGCGCAAACAATTATGTTTTTACTATGGCAACTAAAACAAGAAAATAGAATTCCTAATGTTCCCTACATTATAGATACTCCTATGGGAATTAGTGCATTGGAGATTTTCAGAGATAATCCAACTTGGCATAAATTGTCTCCTGCTGAATGTGATAAAGTGGGTAAAATGTTTTTATTAGTTTCTGATTACAAGGAAACAGATGAAATAATTTTAGACAACCGACCAAAGGTTGTTATTGCGGCGAGTGGTATGATTACTGGAGGTAGAGTTTTAAGCTACTTGACTCATTACATCGTAATTCCAGAAACAACTATAATTATGGTTGGTTATCAAGCAGAAGGAACGCGAGGAAGAAAGTTACTAGATGGAGCAGAGGAAATAAAAATTTACGGTCAGTACTATCCTGTAAAAGCCAATATTGTAGAAATTGGAGGATTATCAGCACATGGAGATCAAAAGGATTTACTGAATTGGTTGTCTAAATTAGAAAATAAGCCAACTAAAGTTTTTCTTGTTCATGGCGAAAATCAACCTGCAGATGAATTGCGTATAAAAATTCAAGAAAAATATGGCTTTGAGTGTAAAATACCTTTAATAGGCCAGGAATTTGAATTGTAATTTTTAACAATGTTTTTAGTTTTGGAAATCACTTAAATGATTAATTTTGTAAAATGAAGTTTAAAAAATGCACTAGTTTATTTTTAGCTTTCCTACTATTGGTTTCCAATATAGGACTAGCTTTTAATGTGCATTATTGTGGTGGAGAAATTGAATCCATTTCGGTAAAAACCGCCATTCTTCATAAAGCTAAAAAATCGTGCTGTGTAGAGAAAGCTATTGAAGACGAAAGTTGCTGCAAGGACAAAGTAGTAAATTTTCAAAAAAAGTCGGATAACACTATTCTAAAAGTCTTTTCATTTGACGCTCCTTTTACTTTTCTATTTAGGGAATCACAGCTTGTTGGTTTTGCTTTTGTAGAAGATAGTAAAATTGCTAAAGTTACCTCTTACTTTTTTGAGGCTAATGCACCACCACTTTTTAAGTTGTATAGCCAATATATTTTTTACGCCTGATTTTAATGTTTTTAAAAGCTAAATCACCAATTGTGGTTTAAATCTACTTTTTATAAACATTAAATAATTTTAAAATGAATAAAATAGCAATGCTTTTCATTGTGATTTGTGTGTCTATTCCTGCGTTCTCTCAAGAAAACTTGAAAGAGGTAAAAATCACAAAAAAGCGAAAAGGAATTCAAAAATCATTTACCGTAACAGGCAATACTACAATTATAACAAGTAAGGAATTGCTGAAAGCAGCTTGTTGCAACCTAGCCGAAAGCTTCGAGACAAATCCGTCGATTGATGTCAACTTCACAGATGCATTGACGGGAACTAAGCAAATTAAAATGCTTGGACTTACAAGTCCTTATTTGATGATAACGGAAGAAAATGTTCCCGCAGTTCGTGGAGCATCTCAGGCCTATGGATTGTCATTTACGCCCGGAACGTGGGTGGAAAGTATCCAAATAACAAAAGGTGCTGGAAGTGTGGTTAATGGTTATGAAAGTATTTCTGGCCAAATCAATACTGAATTAATTAAACCTATCAATGACATTCCTTTTTTCTTGAATGCTTACGGTTCTACAGATTCTCGTTTTGAATTAAATACTCATTTCAACACTAAAATTTCTGAAAAATGGAGTAGTAGCTTATTCCTTCATGGAAATACCAGAGTTGCAAAAACAGACATGAACGATGATGGATTTTTAGATAATCCTCTAGCGAAGCAAATTAACGTTCTTAATAGATATCAATATTACGATGAGGAGAAAGGATTGGTAAGCTTTATCAATTTCAAGTATATGAATGATAAAAAACAAACTGGTCAATTAGATTTCGATAAGAACAGAGATAGAGGGACAACTAATTTCTGGGGTTCTGAAATTAATACGGAACGATTTGATATTTCAACAAAGGTTGGTTATGTTTTTAAGGATCTGCCGTATCAAAGCATTGGATTTCAGAATGCATTTAATATTCATGATCAAAACTCTTACTTTGGATTAAATCAATACAATATAAAGCAAAGTAGTTATTATTCGAATTTAATTTTCAATTCGATAATTAGCAACACAATGAACAAATTTGCTACGGGTTTGAATTTCACGTATGACAAATACCAAGAATTTGTAAATGTAAATGACTATAGTAGAACAGATAATTCTGTTGGAGCTTTTTTCGAATACACCTATGATAATGATGATGATTTTAGTTTAATTTTAGGAGGGAGAATTGATAATCACAATCGTTTAGGAACATTTATAACCCCGAGACTTCATGCGCGTTACAATCCTTGGGACAAGGGCGTCTTACGATTTTCAGCTGGAAGAGGAAAACGATCTGCTAATATTTTTGCTGAAAACCAACCTTTATTTGCAAGCTCTAGAGTCTTTGAAATTTTAGATTCGAATGGAAAAATTTATGGATTAAATCCTGAAATCGCGTGGAACTATGGACTGAGTTTTGCTCAAAAGTTCTCACTCTTTGGAAAAAATGCAGATGTTGGTTTTGATTTTTATAGAACAGATTTTCAAAATCAAGCGGTAGTCGATTTAATGCAAAGTCCACAGCAAGCTTTATTTTACAATTTGAAAGGAAAATCGATCGCTAATACGATGCAGCTTGAATTTAATTATGAATTAGCAAAACACTTTAATTTGCGTTCTGCTTATAAATTTTATGATGTGACAACTGATTATCTTTCTGGAAATTTTCAAAATCCATTGCAGGCAAAACATCGCTTTTTTGGAAATTTAGAATATGAAACTCACATTGGTAAAAAAGGGAAACAGTGGAAATTCGATTATACATTTAATTGGATAGGAGAGCAGCAGTTACCTAACACCATGTCAAACCCAATAAATGATCGTCTTCCAGAATTTTCGCCTTCATTTTCGTTGATGAATGCTCAAATTACTAGAACATTTTCGTCAACTTTCGAAATGTATGTTGGTGGAGAAAATATTGGAAACTACCGACAAGAAAAGCCAATTCTAGGTAGTGAGAATCCTTTTGGCTCCACTTTTGATGCTACAATAGTGTATGCACCAGTTTTTGGTCAAATGTATTATGCTGGATTGCGATTTAAAATAAAGTAATAAGAAAAGTTCAATTATAAATAAGTAAAATAAGTAAAAAAAGTAAAAAAAAGATGAAAAATTTAATAGTAGTATTGTTAGTGTTCTTAGCTGGATTTTCAGCTCAAGCACAAGAAAAAAAGAATAAAAATGCGAAATACGTTACCGAGGTAAATGGTAATTGCGAAGATTGCCAAAAACGAATTCAAAAAGCTGCTTATACAGTTCCTGGCGTAAAATCAGCATCATGGAATATTGAAACGCACGAGCTGAGTTTGATAATTAACGAACAAAAAACGACGGCTCTGGATGTGAAAAAAGCAATTGCAAATATTGGTCACGATACTGATGAAGTTAAGGCATCCAATGAGGTTTATGAAAACCTGCATGAGTGCTGTAAGTATGAAAGAGATTAATTTTTAATCATAAAATAGTAGTAAAACCTACTTACATTTCCATTTGGTTATGAAGTAGGTTTTAAACTACTTTTCTTTGATTTTTTTTAAAAGTTAGGGAGAATTTAAAATTTACCGATTAGCACTATTTAAGTATATTTAAAAGTTCGATTGTTCAATATTTGTCTAGACAAGTATGAGTATTCTTAACTTTATAGCGTTAATTAAATTTTAAAATAGAGTATTAAATTGTTGATGAGGTAAATAATTCTTACTTTCACACGCGAATAAATTTTGCTTAAAAAACCTTAGAATGAACGATTTTGATTGGAAGAATTTAATAGACCCACTTTTTTATATTCATTTTGATGTTAATGGAATTAAATTGGGCATTTATATAGTTTTATTTATTGTATTTGCTGAAACTGGGCTTTTTGCAGGTTTCTTTCTGCCAGGAGATAGTTTGTTGTTCTTAGCTGGAATTTACAGTCGTGAATTAATCGAGAATATTTTAATAATTGAAAATGATTTTCTTAATGTATTACTTCTTGCTACGCTTGTAGCTTTATCTGGTATCTTAGGAAACATTGTTGGTTACTGGTTTGGATCAAAAAGTGGTTATTATTTATACAATAAGGAAGATAGTTTTTGGTTTAAGAAAAAATACTTAGTTCAATCAAAAGATTTCTTTGAAAAGTATGGTGGTAAAGCGATAATTTTCGCTCGTTTCCTTCCAATATTTAGAACTTTTGCACCTATAGTTGCAGGGATTGTTTCGATGGATAAAAACAAATTTATGTTTTACAATATATTAAGTTCTTTTATCTGGTCATTCACTTTAATTTTTGCTGGACATTATTTGTATGGCTTTTTACTTGAGAACTACGAGATTGATTTAAAAAAGCATATTGAGTTAATTGTTTTGATCTTAGTTGCTATAACAATTTTACCAGTGATTTATAAGTTTAGTAAAAAATCTAAAACGCAAGATCTGGAAAATTAAAAATTATAAAATATTGAAAAACCGTCTTAAATTTCTTGAGGCGGTTTTTTTTTGTGGCTTGTTTTTAATTTTCAAATGGTGATAAAAACAACGTTTTTTTTTTAGGTTAATAACGGGTTAATGTTTAACGGATTAAAAGAGCTATATCTTGTTATAAATTTGGCTTTTTGTTATTTGTCTGCTTTCATTTTTGGTCACGAATCGCAAATCCACGGAATATTGAAGGAGATATTTCTTGTAATTCCGCGCCATAGTTAATTTTTTATTTATCTTCTAAATATGATAAGTGATGATAATCTAAACAAACCTATCATCAAAAGTAAGTAGCCAATATTTTTTCAAAACCATAAGATCGCTAAATAACCTTGGAGGTTTTTTAGAAAATCTAATCACTAATCCTATAATAATCAATACAATGGAAAAAATAAAACTGACTATCATAATACCAAATTTATATTTATTTAAAAATTAAACGAAACGCCTCCAAAAAAGTTCCTATTGCAAAAATCGCTACTATAAACGTCACACAATAAAGAGAGATTCTGTTTCCCCATATTTTCCATTTTGTATAGTCTGTATCTCCATATTTTTCTTTAAGTATTTCCAAATTATGAGAACTTAATTTGTGAAATAAATATATAAATCCTACGAATAAAAAACCTTTAAATAATAAGAACATTATATATTTCATAATTTAGATACTTGTTAGTGAGTACATTGGATAGAAAAGACTTTTGATAGAATGATTATTTATATTACCTCGATCGCTGAGATATTTTCACAGTGTGGCTGATGGCGAAGAATTATCCTGGTAACTTTGGAATGTGCCCGCTCCAATTATTAACCAAAAAAAATTTAATATAACAAATTCCAAGTGATACTCTAATCTAACATAATTTCTTACAGGACTAAAAAAATAATCTATCGTTGAAAAAAACGCACAAAAAAAACCGTTCTGATAGAAAATCAGAACGGTTTTGTATGAAAATTATAAATAATATTACATCATTCCTGGCATACCTCCACCCATTGGGTTTCCGCCACCATTATCTTCTTTGATGTCAATTAACGCACATTCAGTAGTCAAGATCATTCCCGCAACCGAAGCAGCGTTTTCTAAAGCTACGCGAGTAACTTTTTTAGGATCAATAATTCCTGCTAAAAGCATATCTACATATTCATCAGTTTTTGCATTGTATCCAAAATCTCCAGTTCCTTCAGCTACTTTTGCAACCACAACTGAACCTTCAAGACCTGCATTTTCAACAATAGTTCTCAATGGTGACTCTACTGCGCGAGATACAATTTGGATTCCTGTAGCTTCGTCAGCATTATCAGGCGTAATGCTACTAAGGGCGTTTTTAGCTCTTAAAAGTGCAACACCACCACCAGCAACAATTCCTTCTTCAACTGCAGCACGAGTTGCGTGAAGTGCATCGTCAACTCTATCTTTTTTCTCTTTCATTTCTACTTCAGAAGCAGCACCTACATAAAGAACAGCAACTCCACCAGCTAATTTAGCTAAACGTTCTTGCAATTTTTCTTTGTCATAATCAGAAGTTGTAGCATCCATTTGACCTTTAATTTGGTTTACACGATTTTTGATCATGTCAGCCTCACCAGCACCGCTTACAATTGTAGTATTGTCTTTGTCGATAGTTACTTTTTTAGCAGTACCTAACATTTCGATAGTTGTGTTTTCTAAAGTATATCCTCTTTCTTCAGAAATTACAGTTCCACCAGTTAAGATAGCGATATCTTCTAACATTGCTTTTCTTCTGTCTCCAAAACCAGGTGCTTTTACAGCAGCGATTTTTAAAGCTCCACGTAATTTATTTACTACCAATGTAGATAATGCTTCACCATCAACATCTTCAGCAATAATTAATAATGGTTTTCCAGATTGAGCAACCGGCTCAAGAACTGGTAATAATTCTTTTAATGAAGATACTTTTTTGTCATATAAAAGGATGTACGGACTTTCAAGTTCTACTTCCATTTTTTCAGAATTGGTAACAAAGTAAGGTGAAAGATATCCTCTGTCAAATTGCATACCTTCTACAACATCAACGTAAGTGTCAGTTCCTTTAGCTTCTTCAACAGTAATTACACCTTCTTTTCCAACTTTCGCGAAAGCAGTAGCGATTAATTCACCAATTACTTCGTCATTATTAGCAGAAATAGAAGCGATTTGTTTGATTTTTTCAGAATCGCTTCCTACTACTTTAGCTTGTTTAGCTAAGTCAGCAACAATAGCCTCGACAGCTTTGTCAATTCCGCGTTTCAAATCCATTGGATTTGCTCCAGCAGCAACGTTTTTTAAACCTTCTTTTACAATTGCTTGCGCTAAAACTGTAGCAGTTGTAGTTCCATCTCCAGCTAAATCATTAGTTTTTGAAGCTACTTCTTTAACCATTTGAGCACCCATGTTTTCCAATGGATCTTTCAATTCGATTTCTTTTGCAACAGTAACACCATCTTTAGTAACATTTGGTCCACCAAAAGATTTTCCAATAATTACATTACGACCTTTTGGTCCAAGAGTTACTTTTACTGCATTTGCTAATGCGTCAACACCACGTTTTAATCCGTCACGTGCTTCAATATCAAATTTTATATCTTTTGCCATTTTTTTTTCATTGTGAGGAGTTGCGAGGCACGAAGCAAAGCAATCTCATTCTCATTATTATTTTAAACCTTAATTCTCCAATTATTTTATTTCTTAGATAATAGCAAGAATATCATCCTCACGCATAATCAAATAATCTTTTCCTTCTAATTTCAATTCAGTTCCAGCGTATTTTCCGTAAAGCACAGAATCTCCAATTTTTACTGTCATTGTATGTTCTTTTGTACCATTTCCAACTGCAACAACAGTTCCTTTTTGTGGTTTCTCTTTAGCTGTATCTGGAATAAAAATCCCTGACGCAGTTTTTGTTTCAGCCGCAACCGGTTCGATAAGAACTCTGTCTGAAAGTGGTTTGATGTTTAAAGCCATGATTTTATGATTTATTTTATTGTTTTATAACTATTAATGAGGTTTCAGAAATTGTGCCACCCTGCTAAAACTGACACAATTACTTAAAAAAAATGCCAGCTTTGACAAGCTGGCATTTTAAAATTTTGAATTATATTTTTATTTTGCTGCGTTTGGTACAGCAGGAGTATTTTGTACAGGAGCTACTGGTGCAGTAGAAGTTGTATTATCAATAATTTTAGAATCATTATCACTTAACGATCCAGTAAAACTTAAAGCAGAAAAAAGAATTAGAGCAATTAAAATCGTTGCTAATGTCCAAGTGCTTTTATCTAAAAAGTCAGTTGTTTTTTGTACCCCGCCCATCATTTGAGAACCACCTAATGTAGAAGATAATCCGCCACCTTTAGGGTTTTGAACCATTATAACTACGATTAATAGAAAACAAACTATAGTTATTAAAACTAAAAAAATTGAAAATGTGCTCATTGTTTAATTATTGTTATGTTGTAAAATCTTAATATCCGTTATGCGGTCTGCAAAGAAACTACTTTTTTCTGGATATTTCAAAATTAATATTTCATATGCTTGAATCGCTTTTTGATATTTTTTTTGTTCCAAATAAACGCGTGCTAGTGTCTCTGTCATAAGATATGAATTGTCCTCAGCATTTAAGTCAAAACTAACTGTAGAAGGCACTCCGTGCTTTACAGGGGAAATTTTTGGGCTGGTTTCAATAAATTTATCTATGAGTTCTAATTTCTTTCTTTTGTCAGCATCTATAATAGGAACAGGTGGAGTAACTTGAGTTTCCTTTTCTCTTTCTATAGGTTGTGTGCGCGACAATTGTAACCACTCTTGGAATGAATGTTGTTCTTTTTTCGAAAAATCTAATGGTTGTCCTATTTCGAGTTTCTCTTCTACTGCTTTAGAACTTTCATCTGTATTAGATGGTGAGGCTTCTTTTATAGAAGTTAATATCGACTGTTCAAGTTTATTAATTTTTAAATCTACTTTTTGTTCTGGAATTACTATTTCGCTGTCTGTAACGTAAATATCCATTATCTCTAGCACTTTTCTTTCGTACAAACTTTTGTCAATAGAAGTAAAGGTGTCCGATGTGATGAAATCAAATAGAATAGATCGATCAGTAGTATGAGCCGCTGTTGTCTTTAAAGCAGAATTATATTTGAAGCTACTTTGACTGTATAATCCTTTTAATTGAATAGCTCTTGCACTTTGAAAATATGGAAATTCATCCAATACCTTCTGTAAAGCATCAGTTTGCTTCTCATGAATTACGTCCGGTTTGTTAATTAAATATATATAATCAGTAACATTCATTTTTTGAGTATTCAAAGTTCGATAATCTGTAATCAATATTCTACTTCAGAAAGTCATTTATACTATCTAATTCCTTAAAAATGAAAAGAAGCAATTGCTAACTGAATAATCATTTACCATTTAGCTAATGATTCATTAAAAATATCTTGAGTAATTCTTTCAAAGATATCTTTTAGAGCCGAGTTTAAAGTTGCTCCTGCTAATTGCTGTTCCCCTGGATAATCATAATAGAAAGAGAATGATTTTTCAAAATCGTCTGTTTCTTTATTCTTATTGATGAAACGTACATTAATTCTTATAGTGAGTCGGTTTTGAGCAGCTCGTTGATCTGCTGTAGCTGTCATCGGGCTTATTCGGTAATCGACTATTTCTCCTTCATAAGATAAATCAGCGCCATTTTTAACTAAGTTTAGATTTGTTTGATTTTGTATTAAATCTTGAAGTTCTAGCGTGAATCGTCTATCAATTCCGGGTTCAATTAATTCCGCATTATTTTGGAAAAAACCAACTTGGAAAGTTTTTGCATCAATTTTACCTGTTCCGGTAAAGTTATAAACGGAGCAACTATTTGTCGCTAACGCAATAAAGATTAAGAGTAATAAATGTATTTTTTTCATAAAGTTTGGTAAAATCTTTCATTTTAAAACTATTAGTTCTACTTATCGATTTAATTTTAAGCAGTCTAAAATTGTACTTATTTCCAAAAGTAATCTTTTTTAATATTTCTAGTTTTATAAATCGAATTGCTTAATTTTTCTATATAAAGTCCGTTCAGAAATTCCAAGCTCATCAGCAGCGGCTTTTCTTTTTCCTTTATTTTTTTCTAATGATTTTTTAATCATCTCAATTTCTTTTTGTTCCAGTCGTAGAGTTTCTTCTTCCTCTATTGTTTCTGCAAAAAGGTAATTGTCATCATTCTCCTGATACAAATTATCGTTATGCTGAGCAGTAATTAAAGCGCCTCTTGGTTCTTCTTCGAAGTCGATTTCGCTATCATTTTCTTTAGAGCCATATATTTTTTTGATCAAGTTCTGATTTGTTTCCTGAACTTTAGAACTGCCGTTTTGAATCAGTTCCAATGTTAATTTTTTCAAATCATTCAAATCACTTTTCATATCAAAAAGTACTTTGTACAAAATCTCTCTTTCAGTACTAAAATCGCTTTCGCTCTTTTTATCTTTTATAACAGAAGGTAAATTACTTCCTTGCTCTGGTAAATAAGATTGCAATGTAGCAGCAGATATATCTCTATTGGTTTCTAATACCGAAATTTGCTCGGCTACATTTCGCAATTGACGAATATTACCTCCCCATCTAAATTTTTGCAACAGCGGAACTGCGCTCTCGTCTAATTTTAATGGCGGCATTTTATATTTGTGTGCAAAGTCGGCTACAAATTTTCTAAATAATAAATGTATGTCGTCTTTTCGTTCCCTTAAAGGAGGTAATACAATATCGACAGTGCTTAAACGATAATATAAATCCTCACGAAATTTCCCTTTTTCGATAGCATCAAACAAATTTACATTTGTCGCAGCAACGATTCGCACATTCGTTTTTTGAACTTGTGACGAACCCACTTTTATGAATTCACCATTTTCAAGAACACGAAGCAAACGTACTTGAGTTGTAAGCGGCAATTCACCGACTTCATCTAAAAAAATCGTTCCTCCATCAGCCACTTCAAAATAGCCTTCACGCGTATTAGTTGCACCAGTAAAAGCTCCTTTTTCATGTCCGAAAAGTTCGCTATCAATAGTTCCTTCAGGGATGGCACCGCAGTTTACTGCAATGTACTTGCCATGCTTTCTATGCGAAAGAGAATGGATAATTCTAGGAATATTTTCTTTTCCCACACCGCTTTCTCCCGCAACCAATACCGTAATATCAGTAGGAGCAACCTGAATGGCTTTTTCTATCGCACGATTAAGTTTTGGGTCATTCCCAATAATCTCAAACCGTTGTTTTATGTTTTGAACTGTTTCCATATGTCATTGCGAGGAGTTGCGCGGCACAAAGCATAGCAATCTCATTATTATTTCTTAACCACAAATTACACAAATCTTCACAAATTATGTTTTAAGTGTTTATCAGTCTTTTATGAACTAAAGATTTGTTTTGAAAGTTTGCTATTATTCCAATTGGAGTATCTGCTAACTTCATATAATTTAGGGTTTGCGCAAGATGATCATTACTAATCTCTTTTACTGATTTTACTTCTAGGATTATATCATCGTAAACGACAAAATCAGCGTAAAATTTATGAGGTAAAATAATTCCTTTGTACTCTACATTATATTCTTTTTCTCTTTTGTAAGGAATATTGTTGTTTTTAAACTCTATTTCTAAAGCGTCTTTGTAAACAATTTCTAATAATCCAGGACCAAGTATTCTATGCACTTCCATGCAAAGACCTACTATTTCATAGTTTTCATTTTTCTTGTAGTAATATTCATTAGTGTCGCTCATATTCAATTTGTATTCGAATGAATTTGCGGAAATTTGCGCAATTTGTTGTTGATTTTTTTAATTCATTTCACTCAATCCAACTGCTTCGCCCTTTAAAGTTCCGCTAGTACAACTTGTAATTTTGACATTTACAAAGTCACCAATTTTATAATTCTCCTTCGGGAAAACTACCGTAATACTTTGCGAATTCCTTCCAGAAAACTCCTCAGTTGATTTTTTCGAAACTTTCTCCACTAAAACTTCTACTGTTTGTCCGATAAATTCTTCAGAGCGGAACCAAGCGTGTTTTTGTTGGAGATCCACAATTTCTTGTAATCTACGTGCTTTCGTTTCTTCGGGCACGTCGTCCTCCATTTTTCTTCCTGCCAATGTTCCCGGACGTTCCGAATACGAATACATATAACCAAAATTATATTTCACGTATTCCATCAAACTCAAAGTGTCTTGGTGATCTTGCTCCGTTTCTGTTGGAAAACCAGAAATCATATCTTGTGAAATGGAACATTTAGGAATAATATTTCTTATTTTATCTATCAAAGTCATGTATTCTTCGCGACTGTGCAAACGATTCATTTCCTTCAAAATTCGATTACTTCCGGATTGAACAGGTAAGTGAATGTGCTTACAGATATTAGGATGCTTTGCGATAACATGCAAAATGCTTTCGTGCATATCTTGTGGATTCGAAGTTGAAAATCGGATTCTCATTTTTGGAAAACCCACAGCAACCATTTCGAGCAATTGATCAAAATCTACTGCTGTAGCTTTTTGGATTTCAGATGCATTTGTAAAATCTTTTTTCAATCCGCCACCATACCATAAATAACTATCAACGTTTTGACCTAAAAGTGTAATTTCCTTAAAACCTTTGTCCCACAAATCCTGAATTTCTTTCATTATACTTTGCGGTTCGCGGCTGCGTTCTCGACCGCGAGTAAAAGGCACTACGCAAAATGTACACATATTATCACAACCACGTGTGATGGAAACCAAAGCTGTGATTCCGTTGCTCATTAATCGAACAGGAGAAATATCGCCGTACGTTTCGTCTTTTGACAAGATCACGTTTATTGCGTCTCTTCCTTCTTCAACTTCACTCAATAAGTTTGGTAAATCTTTGTAGGCATCAGGACCTACAACGAGATCTACTATTTTTTCTTCATCTAAGAATTTTTCTTTCAAACGCTCTGCCATGCAACCTAAAACTCCAACTTTCATTTTTGGATTAATACGTTTTACAGCATTGTATTTTTCAAGTCTTTTACGAATTGTTTGCTCTGCTTTATCTCTTATGGAGCAAGTGTTTACTAACACTAAATCAGCTTCCTCAAGTTTTTGCGTAGTATTGTAACCATTGCTCGATAAAATGGAAGCTACAATCTCACTGTCCGAAAAATTCATCGCACAGCCGTAACTTTCTATAAATAGTTTTTTAGTATTCTCCGGTTTATGTTCTAGGACGAGACTTTCGCCTTGTTTGCTTTCTTCAATAATCTTTTCCATCCGCTAATTTAAAGTGCAAATATAAGCGAATTCAAATAAATATGACAAGATGTCAGACTAAGAATTAACAAAACTTAAGGGAATTGATTAGGTGCCGCTGTAAAGGATCGATAATCATAAATTGTTAATCAAAAACTTAAAATAATTTGTTCCTATTTTAAGCTTTCTGCTTCAATCTTGACCTTTGGCGGCTCAATAAAAAATTATGTCTCCAAAGTTCCAGATATAACTTTCTTGATTTGATTTTCTAAAACAGTAAATTTTTACTTTTTAGTTTTGGACTTTTTACTTAAAATGAAATTCAATGAACTCTTATGAAAATAAATGCAGAGTGAAGTAATCTGGGCTATAAAAGTTGTATCGGTATAGAATTAGAAGTTCACAAGTATTTTTCGTAAACCTATAGTTATAGGTTTAACTATTTCAAAAAAAATTTTGAATTTAATACATCTTAAACCATCATTTCAGGGCTTATTTTGACTTTTAAAATTTTAAAAACTCAAAATTTAAAAAAATCATATACTTTTGCGGACACAAACAAAAGGGATATGGCAAAGAATTTAGTAATAGTAGAGTCACCAGCAAAGGCAAAAACAATCGAGAAATTTTTAGGAAGTGATTTTCAAGTGGAGTCCAGTTATGGACATATTGCCGACTTGCCTTCAAAGGAAATTGGGGTGGATGTGGAAAATGGTTTCAAACCTAAATACGAAGTTTCTGCTGATAAAAAGGCTTTGGTTACTAAATTAAAAGGACTAGCTAAAAAAGCCGATATGGTTTGGCTAGCAAGTGATGAGGATCGCGAGGGTGAAGCTATTTCTTGGCATTTAGCCGAAGAATTAAAATTAGATAAATCGAAAACAAAACGAATTGTATTTCACGAAATTACAAAAAACGCTATTCTAAAAGCGATTGATAATCCACGTGAAATAGATTATAATTTAGTAAACGCACAACAAGCACGACGAGTGCTTGACAGATTAGTGGGTTACGAATTGTCTCCAGTTTTATGGAGAAAAATTAAAGGCGGACTTTCTGCAGGACGTGTGCAATCCGTTTCTGTTCGCTTGATAGTGGAGCGTGAAAGAGAAATACAGAATTTTATTGCTGTAGCAACTTATTCTGTTGTGGCTGAATTCACTAATGAAGCTGGAAAGTCATTTAAAGCAAAATTGCCAAAGAATTTTAGCACTAAAAAAGAAGCTGAAGATTTTTTAAGTAAAAATATTGGCTCTACATATAAGGTAGCGGATTTAGAAACGAAACCTACTAAAAAATCTCCAACAGGACCTTTTACAACTTCGACTTTGCAACAAGAAGCAGCACGTAAATTGTATCTTCCGGTTGGAATTACGATGCAATTAGCCCAACGTTTATACGAAGCTGGACTTATTACGTATATGAGAACGGATAGTGTAAATCTTTCTAAAGATGCTATGGAGGCGGCTCAAGCTGAAATTATTAAATCTTATGGTAAGGAATTTTCTAAGCCAAGAACTTTTGTTAATAAAAGTAAAGGTGCTCAGGAAGCGCACGAGGCAATTCGTCCTACGGATATGTCACGTCATACTGTAAATATCGATAGAGATCAAGCACGTTTGTACGACTTGATTTGGAAAAGAACATTGGCTTCGCAAATGAGTGACGCCCAATTAGAACGTACAAACGTGAAAATTGAAGCAAATAATCATGGAGAAATATTCTCAGCTTCTGGTGAGGTTTTACTTTTTGAAGGTTTCCTAAAAGTATATCTTGAAGGAAACGATGATGACGATGAAGAGCAAGAAGGAATGTTGCCAGCGATGAAAGTTAATGAAAAGTTGCAAAATAATTATATTACGGCTACCGAGCGTTATTCTCGTGCAGCAGCAAGATATACTGAAGCTTCTTTAGTGAAGAAGTTAGAGGAATTAGGTATTGGTCGTCCTTCTACTTATGCGCCAACAATTTCTACGATTATCAATAGGAATTATGTCGAGAAAGGAAATCTTGACGGTCAAGAACGTAATTACACCCAACTTACTTTGCAATCAGGAAAAGTAGGAGAGAAGTTGTTAAAAGAAAATACAGGTTCTGATAAAGGAAAATTAGTTCCTACAGATATTGGAACAATCGTTACTGATTTCTTGGTAAAGAATTTCGGAAATATATTAGATTACAATTTCACTGCTAAGGTCGAACAAGATTTTGATGAAATTGCTGAAGGAAATGTAGACTGGGCAGTGATGATGAAAGAGTTTTACGATCAATTTCATCCAAATGTAAAAGATGTTGAAGCAAACGCTGAAAGAGAAAGTGGTGAAAGAATTCTTGGGACAGATCCGAAAACAGGGAAGCCTGTTTCAGTACGTTTAGGGAAGTTTGGACCTATGGCTCAAATTGGAGCAGCAGATGACGAAGAGAAAAAATTCGCTAGTTTGATGAACGACCAAAATATTGGAAACATCACTTTAGAAGAAACTTTAAATTTATTTTTGTTACCAAAGAATCTTGGAAACTATAAAGAGGAAGAAGTTGAGGTTAGTAATGGTCGTTACGGTCCTTACATTCGTCACGGAGCAGCTTTTGTTTCTTTGCCAAAAGGGGAGAATCCTTTGGATGTAGATTTTGATCGAGCAAAAGAGTTAATTGATGAAAAAGCACTTGCTGACGCACCAATTGCTATCTATAAAGGAGAAGGAGTTCAAAAGGGTGTGGGTCGTTTTGGCGCGTTTATCAAATGGGACGGTTTGTTTATAAATGTGAGTAAAAAGTACGATTTTGATAATTTATCGCAGTCAGATATCGAGGCGTTAATCGAAGATAAATTGCAGAAAAATATTGATAAGGTTTTACACAACTGGGAAGACGAAGGAATTTTAGTTGAAAAAGCACGTTGGGGACGTTCTGTAATTACTAAAGGTAAAATCAAAATTGAACTTAGCAAAGAAGTTGACGCTGCAAAATTAACACTTGAAGAAGTTCAAGAAATGATTGCTAAGAAAACACCTGCTAAAAAAGTAGCTGCTAAAAAAGCGCCAGCAAAGAAAGCAGTTACTAAGAAACCAGCAGCAAAGAAGGCTGTTGCAAAAAAGAAGTAGTAATTCATCGCTCAAAACATCTTGTCATATTAAGCTAGCCCAAGGTTTGCTGACTGGATAAAAAAATAACTAAATGGAATTTGATTTTCTACAACCTATTGACGACGAAATCCTAGAATATATAAGTGGATTGACTTCTCAGCAATTAGGAAGCAAAATTGTTCTGCACACCGATGAACAATTTCCTGATTTAAACAAAATTAAGATTGCAATTGTGGGTGTTTTCGATAATAGAGGAGATAAAAACGCAATCTCGGATATCGATTTAATCCCTATTCGAAAAGAATTGTACGGTCTGTTTCCTGGAAACTGGGACTCGTCTATCGCTGATTTAGGAGATATTTTAGCTGGTGATTCTATCCAAGATACTTATTTTGCAGTTAAAAAAGTTATTGCAAGTTTAATTAAGAAAAAAATTATTCCAATCGTAATTGGCGGTTCTCAAGATCTAACTTATGCTATTTATAGAGGTTATGATGACCTAGAACAGATGGTAAACTTAGTTTCTATTGATAATAAATTTGATTTTGGTAAAGAAAATGAAGATGTTTCTGCAACTTCTTATTTGACGCAAATAATTATTGACGAACCTAACAATCTTTTTAACTACTGTAACATCGGTTATCAAACCTATTTTAATTCGCAAGAAGAAATAGATTTAATTGAGAAGTTATATTTTGATGCTTATAGACTAGGCGAAGTTTCAAATAATATTTCCATTTCAGAGCCCGTTTTTAGAGACGCTGATGTTGTTAGCATTGATTTAAACTCCATTAAATCCTCTGATTCTGGTAATTTTGTTTTATTTCAACCTAATGGATTTAACGGTAAAGAAATATGTTCTTTAGCTCGTTATGCTGGAATTAGTGATAAAGTTTCCTCTTTTGGAATATTCAACCATAATAATTTAGCACAAGAATCAGTCATTATTGCTCAGATAATTTGGTACTTTATTGAAGGATATCATTATCGTTCGAATGAATATCCATTTGGAAGTAAAGAGAATTATTTGAAATACATTGTGCCTCTAGAAGAGCAGGAACTTGTTTTTTATAAAAGCGACAAAACGGATCGCTGGTGGATAGAAATTCCATTTATTTCAAATGTTAATAATAAACTAAAAAGAAATACGTTATTACCATGTTCTTACGATGAGTATTTATTGGCGTGCAATCAAGAATTACCTGAAAGATGGTGGAAAGCACAAAGAAAAAACATCGTTTAGAGCAGTTTTTTGCTTATTTATTACTCTTTTATAAAAAATATTTTGTTTACTTCAAAAAAATTGTTTTTTTAAAAAAAAATAAATAGGTTTACAGCCTTAAAAATAATGAATAGATAACCAAACTTACATGAAGAAGTTCATAGCTTTTGCGACAATTTTAACCCTTATAATTGGCTGTGGTAAATCAAGCGATAAAGGAGAATTAGTTGGTATTAATGGAGGAAAATGGCATCCTGAAAAGCCATACGGAATGGCATTAATTCCAGGTGGTGCTTTTATTATGGGTAAATCAGATGCTGATTTAGCTAACGTAGAAGATGCTCCTACTAAAACTGTTACTGTTCGTGCATTTTACATGGATGAGACAGAAATCACTAATAGTGAGTACCGTAAATTTGTGGAATGGGTTAAAGATTCAACGATAAGAGTTCGTTTAGCTATTCTTGCTGACATGAATGGAATGACACCGGGTACAGGAAAAGGTAAAAATGCAGCCGGTATTGGTGATTTTGCTTTTGATGATTCTGATCCTACTAAGATGACTCCATACGACAAATACATGTATGACAACTACTATAGTATTGGAACCGCAGATGATGAATACGCTGGTAGAAGGTTGAACAAAAAGATAAAATTAATCAAGGATACTAAGTTATATCCTGATGAATATTATACGGAAGTGATGGATTCTATGTATATTCCTATTGAAGAATCATACAATGGTTTACGTACAATTGACGTAAATAAATTGAAGTTTAGATATTCTTGGATGGATATTCAAGCTGCTGCTAAAGCAAAAGTAGGAAAGAGAAAAGATTTTATTAAAACAGAAGAAGTGAAGATTTATCCTGATACAACAGTTTGGATTAAAGATTTCTCTTACTCTTATAATGAGCCAATGCACAACGATTATTTCTGGCACCAAGCATATGGTGATTATCCAGTTGTAGGTGTAAAATGGACTCAAGCAAAAGCTTTTTGTTCATGGAGAACCTTGTACAAAAACTCATATATCAAATCAAAGAAAAAAGGACGTGATTTAGTAAATAGCTTCAGACTTCCTACAGAAGCAGAATGGGAATATGCTGCTAGAGGCGGATTAGAGTCTGCGACTTATCCATGGGGTGGTCCTTATACTAAAAATGATAGAGGTTGCTTTCTTGCCAACTTCAAACCAAACAGGGGAGATTACGCAGCTGATGAGGCTTTATACACTGTAGAAGCTAAATCGTATGATCCTAATGGATACAATCTGTATAATATGGCAGGAAATGTCTCAGAGTGGACGGATTCTTCTTATGATTCAAATGCTTACGAATATGTTTCTTCAATGAATCCAAATGTTCAGGATGCTTCCAATAAAAGAAAAGTTCTTCGTGGAGGATCATGGAAAGATGTTGCTTATTTCCTACAAGTAAGCACTAGAGATTATGAGTATGCTGATTCAGCGAGAAGTTATGTTGGTTTTAGGACAGTTCAGGATTACATGGGAGTTCAAACTACTGGAAACGGAAAAAAGAAGAAATAACAAACCAAATCTATTAAAATAAAAAAACACAAACTATTATGGCATTATTAAGCAAAAAAGCGATGAATTTCGCGTACGGTATGGGAGCGGCAGTTGTTATTATTGGAGCTTTATTCAAAATTACCCATATTGAATTTGGAGTCTTAACAGGAAACTTAATGCTTACGATAGGATTGGTTGTTGAAGCGGCAATTTTTGCTCTTTCTGCTTTCGAACCTGTTGATAAAGATTTGGACTGGACTTTAGTGTATCCAGAATTAGCAAATGGTCAAGCTAGACCAGCGGCTAAAAAAGTTGAAGCGGTTGCTGAAACTCAGGGAATGTTGTCTCAAAAATTAGACGCAATGTTAAAAGATGCTAAAATAGACGGTGAATTGATGGCTAGTTTAGGAAATAGTATTAAAAACTTTGAATCAGCTGCTAAAGGAATTGCTTCAACTGTTGACTCAATTGCTTCTACAAAAAAATACAGTGAAGAATTGACTTTGGCTGCAGCCCAAATGGAATCTTTAAATAGCTTGTATAAAATACAATTACAAAGCGCTTCAAGAAATGCTCAAATCAATGAAGAAGTTGCTGAGAATAATTTAAAATTAAAAGACCAAATGCAGTCTTTAACTTCTAACTTATCGTCTTTAAACAACGTGTATGGTGGAATGCTTTCTGCAATGAATAACAAAGGATAATTAGTTTCAAACTATAATTAAACAATAAACTAATTACTTAGAAAATATGGCAGGAGGAAAACTAACCCCTAGACAGAAGATGATAAACCTAATGTACTTGGTTTTTATCGCAATGTTAGCATTAAATATGTCCAAAGAAGTTTTGTCAGCTTTTGGATTAATGAATGAAAAATTTGAGAGTTCAAACTCTTCAGCTGAATTATCAAACATGCAAATGTTAGCTGGTTTAGATGCTAAAGCTGCTGAAGCAGGTGGAGAATTTACTGCAGCTTCAGCTACCGCACATAAAGTCGAAACAATTACTAAGGACTTTTACGACTATATCGCTAAAATAAAAGCAGATGTACTAGTTGGTACTGAAGTTGATCCTGAAACTGGTAAATTACCTTACGAGGCAATGGATAAAGGTGATAATATCGATAACTTATGGTTTAGTCCTGCGGGATATTCTGCTAAAGGGAACGAAGTTATAGCTACAATTGAAAAGTACAAAGCAGATATGAAGTCGGCTTTAGGTGATAATAAAAAATTGTCTGCAATTATTGCAGAAGTAGAAAGCAAGTTTGACCTTTCTAAAGTTAAAAATAAAGATGGTGTAGCTATTGATTATTTAGATTACCATTTTAAAGGTTTTCCAGCTGTAGCTTCATTAGCGAAATTGTCTGCTTGGCAAAATGATGTTAAGAAATCAGAGACTGATGTTTATAATACTTTATTAGGTAAAGCTGCTGTTGCTGCTGCATCTTATAGTAATTACGAAGCAATCGTGGTTCTAGATAAAAGTGCTTATTTTCAAGGGGAAAAAGTTACGGGTAAAGTGGTTTTAGGTCGTTATGATAAAAATACTAAACCAACTTCTTTTTCAGGTCCTGGACAAATTGTAAACGGCCAAGCTGTTATTGCAATGACTGCTGGAAGCGTGGGTGAGCAAACAATAAATGGTCAATTCACTTTTATGGAAGATGGAAAAAATATTCCATTAAAATTTAAAGGAAACTATGTTGTTGTTCCTAAACCAAATTCTGCAACTATTTCTGCAGATAAAATGAATGTAGTGTATAGAGGTGTTGTTAATCCAATGACAATTTCTTTTGCTGGTGTTTCAAGTGATAAAGTTAGTGCTTCTGCTCCGGGATTAAGTTCTGCAGGTGGAGGTAAATATAGAATGAGTCCTGGTGGCGGAGATGAAGTTATTATCAATGTAAGTGCAACTCTAAACGACGGTTCTAAAGTATCGGATAGAAAAGCATTTAGAATCAAAGGTATTCCTGGTCCTACTGGAACAATTAGAGGCGAAATGGGTGTTGTAAAAGGACCTAAATCAAATCTTGAAATTGCAACTATTGGAGCTAAATTGGTTGATTTTGATTTTGAAGTTGGCTTAGATGTTGTTGGATTTAATCTTAAAATTACTGGCCAACCTACTGTTGTTGTTCAAGGCGATAGATTGAATGCACAATGTAAAGCGGTACTGTCAAAAGCAGGAAGAGGAGACCAAGTTACTATTTCTGAAATTAAAACAAAACTTGTTGGAGCAGGTAGTTATTTACTGCCACGAACTGCACCGGTAATTTTTGAAATACAATAATTAGTAGATTTTTAAATCTACTTAACTATCTTATAAAGATAAAATGATGAACGTAAGAAACTTTTTTATTGCTATTATCTCCATTACGGGAAGTTTAGCTTCATTTGGGCAATCAAATTTGCTTAATGCAAAAACTCCGAGCGAAATAGGGATTAAATCTGCTGCACAACTTGATGCTGATAATGATAAGCCATTAGCTTATGGTTATGTTGAAGATCGAGATGTGTTGATGGGTAAAACAGTTTGGGAGATTATTGACTTAAGTGAAAGAATAAATTTTGCTTTATATTTTCCAATCGATGCTGCAAATATCGGTCCAGATAGAAGGTCGCTGTATGACGTTTTAACTAAGGCAATGAAGAATGGTGAAATTACAGAAGTTTATACTGATAGTTATTTTAACACTAAAAAATCATTACAAGATATTGAAGGTTCTCTATCACGAATCGATACTACTGATGCAGGAAGAGAGCAAATTAATGCAGGAAAAAAAGTTTCTGAAGAGTACGTTTTGAGACAAGATTTGACTGCTGCAGATGTTACTCAGTACAAGATAAAAGGATATTGGTATTTTGATAAACGTCAAAGTGAATTAAAATATAGATTATTAGGTATTTGTCCTGTGACTCCAGACGTTTATTCTATGAATAGTGAGGAGAAAGATTATATCGAATTGTTTTGGGTGTTTTTCCCAGCCGCAAGAGATGTTTTACATACTGCAAAAGCATTTAATGACAAGAACTCTGCGATGCCAATTTCATTTGACCAAATCCTTAATTCTAGACGTTTTAACAGTGTTATTTATAAAGAAGAAAATGTATACGGAGATAGAAGTATTGATGAATACATGAAAGATAATGCTCAAAATCAGCTATTAGAATCTGAAAGAGTAAAAGATAAAATTAGAAACTTTGAATCTGATATGTGGAATTACTAATGTAGTTTCAGCAATTATAAATTAAAGCTCTTACTGTTGCAGTAAGAGCTTTTTTATTTTAATAAACTTACCTTTGTCTCTCTCTAAAATATAGTATTAAAAATGATTGATTATTTAATTGTTGGTTGCGGTTTAGCAGGAATTTCTTTTGCAGAGATGGCTTTAGAAAATGGAAAATCAATTTTGGTTTTTGATAATGACTCTCAAAATTCTTCAAAAATTGCAGGTGGATTATATAATCCAGTCATCTTAAAACGCTTTAGTGAGGTTTGGAAAGCGCAGGAGCAATTAGTTCTAATGGATGATTTTTATCCTCGGATAGAGAAAAAAATTAATTGCACAGTTGATTTTAAAACTCCGATCCTTAGAAAGTTTTTCTCAGTGGAAGAACAAAATAATTGGTTTGCTGCTTCTGATAAAATTGCTCTAGCACCTTTTTTATCTACTGATATAATCACAAAAAAGTATAAAGGTATTGATTCTCCTTTTGGATATGGAGAAGTGCTACAAACCGGATATGTGGATACTGCATTACTTTTAAAAAAGTATAAAGAATACTTGAAGGAAAACAATTGGTTACAGCAAGAAAGTTTCAATTACGATTTATTACATTTTGAGGAAGGTTATGCTTCTTATAAAGACATCAAAGCTAAACATATTATTTTCGCAGAAGGTTTTGGTATGCATTCAAATCCATATTTTAATGAATTGCCTCTAGATGGTACTAAGGGCGAACTTTTCATTATAAAAGCGCCACAGCTATCTTTAGATATCATTGTCAACACTAGCGTTTTTATTCTCCCTTTAGGCAATGATTTATTTAAAGTTGGAGCTACTTATAATTGGCAAGACAAAACTGACTTACCCACAGACGAAGGCAAAGCGGAATTAATTGATAGAATAAAAGAGATTATCACTTGCGACTTCCAAATTATTTCGCACTTTGCAGGCGTTCGACCTACTGTTAAAGATAGAAGACCTTTGATAGGAACGCATTCAAAATATAAAGCAATGCATCTTTTAAATGGCTTA
Source organism: Flavobacterium sp. PL12 (assembly GCF_039123485.1). Lineage (NCBI taxonomy): Bacteria > Pseudomonadati > Bacteroidota > Flavobacteriia > Flavobacteriales > Flavobacteriaceae > Flavobacterium > Flavobacterium sp. PL12. The sequence goes on along the minus strand of NZ_JBANDI010000001.1, from coordinate 175,903 downwards.
GGAACAAGAGGAGTGATGCTAGGTCCAGCGATGGCCAAAGCATTATTTGATTTTATTGAATATCAAACACCATTAGATATTTCGGCTGATATAAATCGCTTTTTAAATAAGAAGACTAAAAAATAATCTTATTTCTTATTTGTTTTTGGATCATAAGATACAAACATGTTGATGTATATGTTTCTTGCCCAACGTAAAACGATTGGAAATGATAAAATCATTGAAGCAACAATTGCGATAAACGCGACTTTCAGGCTTGAGCCAAAGATTAAAAAAGAAATAATAAAAGCTGCGATTCCGATACCAACATTTAAACCATAACTAACATACATCGCGCCGTAAAAAAAGGAAGGCTCGATCTGGTATCTTAAACCACAATGACTGCAATTTTCATGCATTTTTAATATTTTACCCAAATGAAGTACGTTTTGATCTAAATACATACTCTCATTCTGACATTTAGGACAAGTTCCTGTTAAAATACTATTTAATTTGGATCCTTTTTTTAACATTTGCAAAAAATTTAATTTTTCCTTTTTGGAGTTACAAATTTACGGATTCAAAAAGGAATAAAATCACAATACATGCTTAATATACACAATTTATCTGTTTCTTTTGGTGGTACTTATTTATTTGAGGAAGTTACCTTCCGATTGGGTGCCGGAGACAGAGTTGGTCTTGTTGGAAAAAATGGAGCAGGGAAATCTACAATGCTTAAAATATTAGCAGGAGATTTCAAACCTGATTCAGGTCAGATCGCGACTGAAAAGGAAGTTCGTATGGGATTTCTTCGTCAAGATATCGATTTTGAGCAAGGTAGAACTGTTTTGGAAGAAGCATACGAAGCTTTTACAGATATAAAAATTGTTGAAAATAAATTAGCAGAAATAAATCACTTGTTAGTTACTCGTACCGATTATGAGAGTGAGGAATACAGTCAAATTATTGAAGATTTATCTGATTACACACACCGTTTTGAACTATTAGGTGGATACAATTATGTGGGTGATACGGAAAAAATTCTTTTAGGTTTAGGATTTAAAAGAGAAGTTTTTGATAATCAAACAGAAACTTTTTCTGGAGGTTGGAGAATGCGTATTGAATTAGCCAAGTTATTACTTCAAGCGAATGATGTTCTATTACTGGATGAGCCTACGAATCACTTGGATATTGAGAGTATAATTTGGTTAGAAAGCTTCTTGAGAAACTATGCAGGAGTTGTTGTCATCGTATCGCACGATAAGATGTTCCTAGATAACGTTACAAATAGAACAATCGAAATTTCTCTTGGTAAAGCATATGATTTTAACAAGCCTTACTCTGAGTATCTAGAATTGCGCCATGAAATTCGTGAAAAGCAATTAGCAACACAAAAGAATCAAGCTAAAAAGATTGAAGAAACAGAAAAATTAATTGAGAAGTTCCGCGCTAAAGCTTCCAAAGCTTCTATGGCACAGTCTTTAATCAAGAAATTAGACAAAGTGGAGCGAATTGAAGTTGATGAAGACGATAATTCTGTTATGAATATTACTTTTCCAGTTTCTAAGGAACCAGGAAGAGTTGTAATCGAAGCAGAAAATGTAACAAAAAGTTACGGTGATAAAACGATATTAAAAGATATTAATCTTTTAGTAGAACGTGGAAGTAAAATTGCTTTTGTTGGCCAAAATGGTCAAGGAAAATCGACTTTTATTAAAGCGATAGTTGATGAATTTGAATATCAGGGAAATATTAAACTAGGACATAATGTACAGCTAGGTTATTTTGCACAAAATCAAGCAGAGTATCTTGATGGTGAAATAACATTGCTGCAAACAATGGAAGATGCAGCAGCAGATACGAACCGTATGAAAGTTCGCGATATGTTGGGTTCTTTCTTATTTAGAGGTGATGATGTTGAAAAGAAGGTGAAAGTGCTTTCTGGAGGTGAAAGAAACCGTCTAGCGCTATGTAAGCTTCTGTTGCAACCTATTAATGTATTGTTGATGGATGAGCCTACGAATCACCTAGATATAAAGTCTAAGAATGTTTTGAAAGCGGCGCTACAAAAATTTGGTGGAACATTACTTCTAGTTTCGCACGATAGAGATTTCTTGCAAGGAATGTCAAATCTAGTATATGAATTTAAAGATCAAAAAATAAAGGAATATTTAGGAGATATTAATTACTTCTTAGAACAACGCAATATGGAAAATATGCGCGAAGTAGAGAAGAAAGATGCTCAAAAAGCAGCTTCTCCAAAGGAAAGTAATAAGGCTTCATACGAAGAGCAGAAAAAAGGTAAAACACTGCAAAATAAATTGAGTAAAGTAGAAAGTCAAATCAAACAATTAGAAAGAGACATTCAACAAGATGATAAAATGCTAGCTTCAAACTATGATAAACATATTGAGGATGCTAAATTTTTCACTGCTTACAACAAGAAAAAAGCAGAATTAGATAAATTACTTCTCGACTGGGAATTAGTTCAAGAAGAAATAGAAAATGCATAGTAATTAAGAGTCCTAAAAGGGACTCTTTTTTTTTATTCTATAATTCCAATAGATCTTGAGTGTTCGATTGCTTCACTACTATCTTTAAAGTAGCAAACGGAAACATTAAGAGACTCTAAATTTTCTAAAACTGTTATAACTTTTTCTTTCCTTGTACTTCCTGTTTGTCTAATGTAAACGGCCTTCACCGTGACAGGAAATATTTTGCAAATTGCTTCGTATAGAAATGCGTCCTGCTGAGAGTCATCACCTAAAAGTATATATTGTAAATTAGGATAAAATTCTAGTAAGTGTTTTACCTTTTCAAATTTGTGATTGTGATCTCCTCTGCCAGTCCATAAAAAATCTTTTAAGCTTGTTTTAATATCTTTAAGTAATAAAACCGCTTTTGGAAGATTATGAATTTGAGTGAATTTTTTAATAAAATAGTATAAGTTCCATTCACTGCTAGAAACATAGAAAAATACATTGAGTTCATTTTTATTTTCTCTTTTTGCAGTACTTAAAGCTTGGTAGTGAGCAACAACATCAGTGTAAACTTTTCTCTTGTCTATATTTTTAAATAGAAGAATGTATAATTTTTTTAACGGACTTTTAGTGTGCGAAATTAAAAAGGTATCGTCAATATCTGAAATGATTCCTAAATTTCCTTTGTGAGGTCTGATGTAGCTTTCAGTTGTACTAATTACTTCTCCATTGTGAACAATGCTCACTTCATAATTAATCCAACCATAAATGTTATTTTGATCTAGTGGAACACAAAACTTAAAGTAGCCATCATTAAGTGTTTTAGTATGGATTTTAGTATTGCAATGCTCTAAGTAAACATCCGCATTGCTTTGTGTTTTTATTCGAAATAATTTAATAATTGATCTAGCATTTTTAAACTTTTTTTTCTGAAAATTATATTCTTCAATAGTTGTAGGCTTGAAAACGTGACCCATGACAATTAATTCTTGTTCATTTGCGTAACCTCGATATAATTTTAAAATTGGTTTCATATATTGCATTACTTTTGAAAGAAAATGAATTTAAAGATTTTTAATCAATAAAACAGAATAAATTTTGAAAAATAATATGATCCTTGTTGTCAATCCTATTTCGGGAGGCCTAGATAAAGCTGAGCTTGTTGACGCTGTTACCGAATTTGCAGAGAATGAAAACGTGAATTTAATTATTTATAATACTACTGGTGATTCAGATATTGAGAAGATAAAGGTATTAAATACCACACATAATCCAAAACGAATTCTTGTTGCAGGTGGAGATGGAACTATTAAAATGGTTGCAGAAGCCACTGAACATACAGATGTCATTATTGGCATTTTACCTGCAGGTTCTGCTAATGGTTTAGCTGTTGATCTGAATTTACCAAAAACTTTAGAAGAGAATCTGCTTATTGCTTTTAAAAACCATTACATGGAAATGGATATGATTTCCATCAACGGAAAAAAGAGTATTCATCTTAGTGATTTAGGTCTCAATGCTGAAATGATAAAGAACTATGAAAACAGTACAATACGCGGTAAGCTAGGGTATGCACTGCAAACTGTTAATACATTAATAGATTTAGATGATCCATTTGTTGTAACTATTACTGGCGATTTTCCAACATTAGAATGTGAAGCACGTATGATTGTAGTTGCTAATTCTCAAAAATATGGAACAGGCGTCTCTATAAATCCAAATGGAATAATGGACGACGGAAAGTTTGAATTAGTGGTTTTAAAAAATATGGATTTGCTGGTTTTAGGCAAAATTATTTCAGGAAATATGCCACTAGATAGCAATGATGTAGAAATTATTTCTACTGATAAAGCGCTAGTAACAACAAATGTTCCTGTGAGTTTCCAGATTGATGGTGAATATTGTGGCGCTGAAAATAAATTAAATATTGAAATTCTTCCAAAGCAATTAAAAGTCGCTATTCCTAAAACAGTTAACTAAATCATTTGAATGGATTGCGTTCCTGCCATATACTTTCTGGTTCTAAATATTTAAATATTTTAGACATATAGGGATTCACTAGTGAATTGCTATGCGATATAAGTCCATACATTTTTACTGGTTTTGCGCCTACAGAACTTTTAATTTCGAGTGCAGTTCGAGCAAAAATAATTTCATTAAAATTTTTATTTATAGAATAAGCAACCATGTCGTAAAGCATATTTAAATATAACATGTGTTCTCTCTGGATCATATCATCATAACCTAAAAAGTAGGTGTCCATTATGTCACCATTTTTAATTAAGGTATTAAAACCAATAAGCTTATCGCCAATAAAATAGCCGTAAAAAAGAAATTTATCTTGGAAGATTTCCTTGAAAACTCTAAAGTGATTTTTAGGTAAAAAGAAGGTGTTAAAAGGAGCGTTCTTAGCAACATGAAAATACAAATTATAAATCACATCTTCCCTAGCAATTATCTCCTCTAAGCTCAGTTTTCGTTTTTCAATTCCATTTGCTTTTTTACGGGCTCGTTTATATTGATCTCTATATTTCTTAGATAGAGAATCAATATAGTTTTGTTCAGATTTCCAATTCTCACTAATTGAAAAAATCATATTTGGTTGCGTAGAAAACTGATATTCGTTTTTGAATTCGGGTAATGAGAATTTCTGAATTTCTTCTTTACTGAAATCTTTATAAGTAGTAATATGTATAGTGATTCCTTTAGATTTAAAAATCTTTTTCAGTTCTACTGTCGCGGCATGTAAGGTTTGAACTGCTTTTTGTTCATTCGTTCCTTCTAATAAAGAATACGAATTTTGTCCCGTCAACATGTTATTTCCTACAACTAAAACTTGCGAAGCGAAATTTCTAAAAACAATATTTCTAACGGTAGTTTTGATGCATTTATCTCGCTCTCCAAAAGATTCTAGTTTATTTAAATCTAGAAATTGTGATACAGCAATACCAATTAAATTTTCATTTTCGAAAAGGCCAATAAAATGACAAATCATATTACTAGGAGAAGATTGCTCTAAAACTTGCAGATAATTTAGTGACAAAAAAATGGTTGAAGTTGCTAAATCGCTCCAATTTGATGGAAGTTCAGTAGTAGAATTATAAATTTTAAAGGAGTAAGCAGTATTCAAGTTAATCAAAGATGTTTTTTCAAAATTAAACAATAAAGTTAATATATTTTATGTTGTCTCGAAAATAACTAACTTTATAAAAATAAAAAAAAATATTATGAAAGCATTTACAGAAGAAGCGGTTAAAAAAGAATTGTCTGAATTGAAAGATTGGAAATTTGCAGATAACGGAATCGAAAAAAAGTTTAAATTTTCGGATTTTTCCAATGCTTTAGGTTTTATAGTGCAAGTAGGTTTGCTTGCAGAGAAAAATAACCACCATCCAGAATTATTTAATGTATACAATAAAGTTAATATTCGCCTAACTACGCATGATGCAGATGGCGTAACTAAAATGGATATTGATTTAGCCAAAAGTATAGATAAAATCTAAATTTAATTTTAAGGTGTCAAAAAAGGCAGATAGTACTCAGGTTTTTTATAATTTCTGAAGCCTTTGTTTCGCACTTCATTCTTTGAATATTTAAAAATTAATAAAAAAAATGTATTAAAAAAGACAGCGGAAGCAGATTTTTATGAAGTTGAGTACCTGTTTAAAGTTTGATGATTTAAATGGTTATTTCTATTAGCAGATTGCTATTAAGCAAATTACAATTTAACTTTGTAAGTAATTTCTTTTTTTAAAATATTAAATTGTGTAGTTCGTCGACTTTATTTGTTGATTACCGAGAATCTGATTATTTTTATTGTGTTCTAAAGAAATAAATCAGATCATGAAAAATATAACTACTCTTTTATTAACCATCGTATTTTCGTTTTCAATGGTTGCGAATGTATCTCCAGCAGAAAAAGATGCGTTGGTAAAACTATACGAATCGACAAATGGAAAACAATGGAATTCCAAGTGGGATTTATCTACTCCAGTTTCTGAGTGGTATGGTGTGAGAGTGCAGGACGACAAAGTGATTTCACTTAATTTATCAAATAATAATTTAGTGGGTCAGATCCCAGTAGAGATTAGTAATTTAATAAATCTTCAAGTGCTTGATTTGCATAAAAATCAATTAGCTGGAGTTATTCCTTCCTCTATTGGACAATTAACTCAAATGAAGGTTTTAGATCTTTCTTTCAATAAACTAGCTGGAGCAATTCCTTCATCTATTTGTGAAATGAGTAATCTAACTGATTTACAATTATATATGAATACTTTGACTGGCGAGATACCAGTAGAAATAGGATCTTTGAAAAACCTTGAAATTTTATCTTTGTTCAATAATGAGTTACAAGGAAATATTCCAAATTCTCTGTACGCAATGACTGCAATGAAAACGCTTTTATTGAATAGCAACAAATTGGTTGGTACTTTAAGCCCAGATGTAAAGAAATTAGTAGCTCTTGAAAATTTTAGTTTGTTTGATAATGAAATGAATGGTTCAGTACCGTTTGAGTTAGAGAAATTAAATAACTTAAAGGAAATGAATATTTCATATAATAAATTTAGAGGTTTTGTCTCTAAAGATTTGGCTATATTAGATACTTTGAATATGACAATGCTTAATGATGAAGGTATTGCAGTTTTACTAAATGTTAAAGCAGATAGAAGTACTGCTATAGCTTCTGAGGATTAATTTATAATGTAATAAAGGATAGTAGTTTTATTTCAATAATAATTAGTTGGTTTTAGAATTTCATTTTTTTAAACTTAGTTAGTAAAAACCTGTTAAGCAAATTGCTCAACAGGTTTTTTTCTTACAAGAAGTTTTGAGCGACAGGCGATTCTTAAATGATTTAGTGCTATAATATTCTAGTAAGTAATTTTCTATCGGCTTAATAATCGAACTTTTTTTTCTACCTAAAATAAATTTTCATGCTTTAGCCCTATTTTTCTCGTTTTTATAATTTATTACAAATAGCTGAACTCCTCTTGCTCTTAGAACTGTGCAATTCCTCGTGTGATGTACATTTATTACTTAGACTTTAATACATGTAGTTATTAGTTTAAAAATCTAATTATTTGCAATATGACTTTTTTCAAATTCCATAATGCATAAGATAATTTAGAGAGAGTATAAGACATCGTAAATAATGGGAATGCATTAATACAAATCCTATTTTCTATTCTAATTTTAGAAAGTAGTACTACTAAAAAATTCAACTATAAAGTATAACTAATTGCGATAGGCAGGATTGATATAGTTTCTGCATTTAAGGTTTTGTTTCCTTGACTTGATAAATCGCCTAAATTATTAATCCAGCTCTAATTATAGAACAGCTAAAACCAAAAAAAGCTCCAGATTTCGCTGAAGCTTTCCTATACATTGTTCTGTTATTTTTTTAAATTTAGGTCTGTAAATCCTGAAACTTCAGTAGAAACTTCTCCAGTTGAGCTGTTTTCAGCGCGATTAGAACTATATACTTTTATAAAATCAATTCCGTTTAATTTAATAGTTTTGCCGTCTTTATCTGTTGCCCAGCTAATATCTATTTGCGCTTTTACATCAGCATTAGACCAATTGTCTGCATAGCCCCATTCGTAAGCAGGAGTTACCCAAAATGATTTTTTTTCTAAATTTGATTTTAGAAATGTACCTTTAAAAGTAATAGTTGCACCTTTCCATAATGGGAAATAGCTTTGCTTATTATATTGATTTTTAGAAATAAAACCTTCTTGTTTCTGGTTATCAGTCCATTTTATGTAATTAGGTTCACTTCCATTTACTGGTTCGCTTTCTGGCTTGTAATACGTAATTTCGTAATTTTTAATTGTGCTTTGTTTACTGTGTTCTGAACCCGCAATTTCGTACCACTCATCGTCTGCTTTTCCATTTCCATTGGAATCGTAGGAAACCATAATTATTCCTGGTTCAGCATTGTTTTCGAAAGCGTTGCCAAGAACAATGAAATCATTTCCTTCTTTATTAATGATGGTGTGGTCGAAACCAAAAGTTACATAACCACCAAAACCACCAAGGCTTATCATATTGTTAGTTGTTAATTTTGTTTCAGCTGCAAAACGCATAGTTTCATCAGTGTCAGTTGCTGTAGCAGCAGGTAGTTTATTTATTGATTGTCCAGGAGCCGGTAAATAATCAAAAACGCGTGAGATTCGATTTAGATAAGATTTTTCATTAACTGTTATTGCGAATGTTTTAGTATTCTCTCCTCCTTCATTTTTTGCTTTAAATGCAATTGCATAAGTTCCTGCTTCTGCAAATACGTGAAGTAGATTTGAAGTGGTTGAAATTTCTTTTCCATCTAACGTCCAACTATATGTTGCATCATTTCCATTTTTTATTTCTGGTTGGATTCTTAGCCATTGCATTTTGTCAATTGTAAAACCACCAGTTGGTTCTGCAATTACAATTTCTGGCGATGCTATTTCATCGTTGGAACAAGCAGTTAATGCTAAAATTAAAGATAAAGCAATTAGAATTTTTTTCATTTTCTGAATTTTAAAGGATTATTAATTGTTGTTATTATTTGAATTTTTGTTTAAAAGCGATGTGTGCGGGAATGTCACCAGTGGTAACTGTAAATTTTGGAATTCCATCTTTGTCAACACAGTATAATTTCCCTGGCGATACATAGTCTCCAGCGTCAGTTATATATATGTTGAAAGAAATGGGATCAACTGCAATTCCGTAAGGTGTTGTTATTTGGTCGCTGATAGATTTTGGTATAAATGACTTTGGTAAGAGAGTCTCTGTTTTAGTGTCTATAAGAGAGTAGGTAATTACGTTTTCGAAAGTAGAGTAATTAAATGCAGAACCTATTACATAAGCTTGGTTGCCGGCAATACATAAATTAGCGCAAGCAATATCAAAAGTTTTTTTGACCAAATCTGTTTTCGAATCTATTATAAATAATTTAGAAGGAATTGAATAATAGTCGCCTCGTGAACTAACATAAATATCACCATCAGCATCCACTTTTAATCGATGTAAGTTTACTGCAACATCAATATCTTTAGTCTTGGTAAATGTTTTTAAATCGATCACAGAAACAGTTCTTTCATAATTAGGTGGACTATATCCTCCGGAATTAGCGACATATAATTTCTGTCCCACTACGGCTAATTGTTCAGGCTGTCTGCCTACTTTTACGCTTCTTGTAATGCTTAGTGAAGTCGTATCAATTTCTGCGACAAAACCATTTGGTGAGCTAGAGCCTAAAGCTATCTCGCCATCATATGAGCTTACATATATTTTGCCATTACCAAAAGTTACATAGCGACCGTTTTTTACATCTATAACTTTAATGCGCTTAGTTGTTTTGACATCCATAACTTCAATTTTATTAGAGTTATTAATTACGGCGTATATTTTTCCTCCGTAAACGGTTATGTCATTTCCTACGTCTCCTAATCCTAAAGTGGCTTCTGGATTAGCTTGACTGTAAATATTACGTTTGTAGGACCCTGATTTATAATCGTAATAATCTAAAGATGCTTTATTCGAACTCATGTTACCTTCGTTAAGAAGATAAAAACCATCTACCGAAGTTGGCGTTTGGGATGGAAGTTCAATAATTTCTTCTTTAATAATTGGGTCATCGGTTTGACACGATGTAAAACAGCAAGCACTAACAAGTAACAGAATCCAAAATTTATTTGTTGTTTTCATATTTTAATTTTTTTTGATTTATAATTTTTAAAAATTAATAGTGATGTTTAAACGGTAGTTTCTTCCTGGCATCGGAAAATTTAATACTACATCATAATATTGATTTAATAAATTGTTTACTTCAGCACCTATTTTCACGGACTTCTTTAAAATTGCGGCATCCCAAATGATAGCCATATCACTAGTGTACCAAGGTTGTATGTAGTTTATGGGAATGTTAGCTTTTTGACTGTAGCGCTCACCGGTATAAATAAAACTGTAATTCAATTGCCATTTTTTCCAGTTGATACCAGAAGTTAAAGTGCCACTATTTTCAGGCACGTAAGGAATCTGGTCTCCATAAGTAGTTCCTTTCGGAGTAATGTCAACTGCAATTTGGTAGGTATATGAAATTCCTAGATCTAAAGATATTTCTGCTGGAAGTTTTACAACCAAGTTAACACTGCTATCAAATCCTTTAATTTCAACCTCGCCTAAATTCATCATTGTCCATCTAAATAAGTTTGACGAAGGCATTGCGATAATTTTATCTTTTACTCGGTTATAGTATATATCTGCTTGGAAAGAAGCGGTTTGTAAAGTCTTTTTAGGTTCCAATAAAAAAGTTGTTCCAAAGTTGTATTGAGTCGTGAACTCTGGTTTCAATGAACTATTCCCAATGAAAGTATAGTATAAATCATTGAAAGTGGGCATTCTAAAAGATTCTTTGTAGAAAGCACGAATTCTGAAATTTTTACTTTCAAATGGTTGATAAGAGGCTGCGATTACTGGGCAAAACACTTTCTGATTATTTCCTCGTTGAAAATATTTAGCTTTTTCTTGAACGTAAGTTCCTAAAAGATTTGCTTGAATATCTAAACGATTCCAATGCATCTCACTCGACAAAGCACCAAGATAAGAGTAGCGAGTAGGGTAGGGGAAACGATATAAATTAGCATCTAAAGTGTTGATTGAAAAATCAGTTGCCAGAGATGTTTTCCACCATTCATTTACCTTATACAAATTCACGATGGAAGCGTAAAATTCATTTTGATAATATTTGTTATCTAAAGCGCCTTCTAATGTTTTGTAATCAGGATCAATATATCTGCTAAAGTCTTTGCTGTATTTGACATTTGCTAATAAATCAAATTGATTCGCAAACGACTTTTGGTACGAACCATTCATGAAAAAATTACTATCCCACTGCCTTTGAATGTGGTCGTAATTATTAGCTACAATTGCGCCAGGTAAACCGCGCTCTGAATCATAAAAATAAGCTTTTAATGATGCTTTTGCAGTTTCGCTAATCTTGGAGTTGAATGATATATCACTTCTAAATGCTGCGACATCTCCGTTTTTCCTTACTGCTGTTGTGTCATAACCCGCTTTTTTTTGGTACCTATATTTATAATGACCATCGGCTTTAGTCCATTCTATGCTTGTGGCAAAGGAAGTTTTCTCAGATATTTTTTGTTCAATAAGTAGGGAAGGATTAAATAGTCCAAAAGATCCTGTTTTTAATGCAGTTCGAATATTAGTGTTTTTACCCTTCTTAAATTCAGGTGTTTTTGATCGAAGGTAGAGCGTATTAGAAGCAAAAAAACCTCGCGCAGGTTGAAAGATGGAGGATTTTTGTCCATTGTATAATTCTATTGCTTCTATATTATCAAGGGAGTATTTACCTAAATCGACTTGTCCGTTTTGAGCATTGCCTACCGTCATTCCGTCATAAAAAACTGCGGTATGAGCGCTTCCTAAACTGCGTACATTAATTGTTTTTAATCCCCCAATACCGCCGTAGTCCTTAAGTTGAACTCCTGAAAAATAGCGAATGGCGTCAGCAACTGAGAGGCTATTTAATTTTTCTAATTGTTTGCCTGAAAGTACTTGAACTGGCATTGGAGATTCAATTTTGAATTCCCTTTTACTAGAATACAGTAAGACCTCACGCAAATGAAGGGGTTTTAAAGAATCGAATTCTTTTTTTACTACAGGTTGGTTCACTTGTGCGCATGCAACATCTGAAAATAAGACGCATGCAAACAACAGTAACCCACCACGTAATAAACAGCGATAACTGAGTTTACATAAGTGCATAACAGAATTTCTATTTTATTAAAAAATAGTTTTACTTGAATAAATTAAAATCAAATATGATTTTTTGTGTTTGAAAGCTCTGGTCCACGAAAGCTTCAATTAATGTGCAGCGGTAGGTCTCCTGACTTATTCCCATTTTGAACCGCCTTCCCATTTGATTGTTAATTCAAACAGTGGCAAAAGTTAAGATTTCATATATATAGAAATCTGTCAAAATGTTGCATGGAACTTACAGTAACGGGCTTGTCCAGGATTTACACCTGATTCCCTCTTAGTTAACTATACCGAAAAGTATAGGTAAACCATTGCGGGGGCAAAAGTAGACAAACTTTTCTTACTAATAAGCTTATTTTAGTCTTAATTAAATAATTATTGATGAATTTGACTTTGTTTTTTTGGAAATATCTAAAGATGTGAAATAGATCAAAGAGCTTAATGAAGTAAAAAAAGTCTCATTTTCCCAGATGCATGCAGGATTGAAATAACTATCTAAAAAATATTATTCTAAATATATTTACTCAAATCTAAATGTAGAATGGCTCCAATTCGGCTAAACTCTTCATTAATCTTTGCATTCAGGACTATCTGTTCATTTTTTATAGGATGATTAAAAATTAACTGATGGGCGTGAAGCATCATTCCTTTTAACTCATAATTCTCCAACCATAATTTATTTTGTTTATTACAACCATGTGGCCGACTTCCTAAAATGGGATGAAAAATATGTTTAAAATGTTTTCTCAATTGGTGCATACGTCCAGTTTCAGGAATTGCTTCTACTAAGCAATAGCGTGAGGTTGGTTTATTGTTAAATTCTAATGCAATTTCTGAAATTTGTAAACGATGAAAGTAGGTCACTGCACTTTGGGTGATGTCATCATCATTAGTTAAATCATAATCAATGGTTAGTTCTTCAGGTGACCAACCGCGTAAAATTGCTAAGTATTTTTTTTCTACTTCACGAGTAGCAAAACGATCATTCATGATTTTTAGAATCTCTTTATCTAAAGCAAATAACAAGACGCCAGATGTTTTACGGTCTAAGCGATGAATTGGATAAACGTGTCGTCCCCCAATCTGATTTCGTAATTCTTGAATAGCATAGACCTTTGCATCACGTGCATAAAATGATTTGTGTACCAATAATCCGCTTGGTTTATTTATGGCTATAATATATTCGTCTTGATAAAGAATTTCTAACATTTTGCAAAAGTAAATTTTTGTTTTTCAAAATAGTCATAAATGAAAAAAGCTTTACATTTCTGTGAAGCTTTTCTAATAGCCCGCTACGGCGGACATTAGTCCTCCAAATCCTTAGTGTAGAATTATACCTTGAATGAATTCTTGACCAACTGCTCATTTGAAATATTTCTCACGATTCATAGCGTCAGATTTACAACTGTGAAATTCTAAATAAACTACTTCCCACGGCCTGAATTTTAAAGTATATCCTTTAATGCCAAGCGAATTATGTGATTTAAATCTTTCTATCAAATTAGAGGTGAAACCAGTATAGTTCTTATTGAATTTTTTGGAGTATAAAATGTAAACAACGAATTCATCCATAATAAAAAAGGTTTTAAAATGAAAAAACCATTAACGAAAGTTAATGGTTTTCTAGTAGCGGGAACAGGACTCGAACCTTTGTCCGCCGTGGCGGATATGAGCCCTCAAGATCAAAAGTTTAAAATTAGATTCTGAATAAATTCGCGGCCAATTCCTGATTTGAAATATTTCTCACGATTCATAGCATCAGATTTACAACTGTGAAATTCTAAATAAACTACTTCCCACGGCCTGAATTTTAAAGTATATCCTTTAATGCCAAGCGAATTATGTGATTTAAATCTTTCTATCAAATTAGAGGTGAAACCAGTATAGTTCTTATTGAATTTTTTGGAGTATAAAATGTAAACAACGAATTCATCCATAATAAAAAAGGTTTTAAAATGAAAAAACCATTAACGAAAGTTAATGGTTTTCTAGTAGCGGGAACAGGACTCGAACCTGTGACCTTCGGGTTATGAGCCCGACGAGCTGCCTACTGCTCTATCCCGCGATGTGCGTTTGTATTATCAATAAGATTACGTTTCGAACTTGTGTCCGCCGCGGCGGATATGAGCCCGACGAGCTGCCTACTGCTCTATCCCGCGATGTGCGTTTGTATTATCAATAAGATTACGTTTCGAACTTGTGTCCGCCGCGGCGGATATGAGCCCGACGAGCTGCCTACTGCTCTATCCCGCGATGTGCGTTTGTAATCTCAATAAGGCTACCTTAGTAGCGGGAACAGGACTCGAACCTGTGACCTTCGGGTTATGAGCCCGACGAGCTGCCTACTGCTCTATCCCGCGATTTGTGAGTGCAAATGTACAACTAAATTTAAGAAACCCAAACATAAATTTAAAAAAATGTTTTATTTCATCTATTGACTTGATATAACTACCTTTGCAAAATAAATAAATTGAAAATGTCACATAAAGCAGGTTTTGTAAATATCATAGGGAATCCAAACGTTGGAAAGTCCACTTTAATGAATGCTTTCGTAGGTGAAAGGTTGTCCATAATTACCTCTAAAGCACAAACGACTCGTCATAGAATTCTTGGAATTGTAAATGGCGAAGATTTTCAATTGATTTTATCTGATACTCCTGGAATCATTAAGCCTGCTTACGAAATGCAAGCATCGATGATGAATTTTGTTAAATCTGCTTTTGAAGATGCTGATATCTTGATCTATATGGTCGAAATTGGTGAGCAAGATTTAAAAGATGAAGCTTTTTTTAATAAAATAATTCACGCTACAATTCCTGTATTGTTACTATTAAATAAAATAGATAATTCTAATCAAGAACAATTAGAAGAACAAGTTGCTTTCTGGACCGCTAAGGTTCCGAATGCTGAAATTTTTCCAATATCGGCGTTGCAAAACTTTAATGTTCCTGAGGTTTTTGGAAGAATAATCGAATTGTTACCAGAATCTCCAGCATATTATCCAAAAGATCAGTTGACTGATAAGCCAGAAAGATTTTTTGTAAATGAAACGATTCGTGAGAAAATATTGTTGAATTACAGCAAAGAAATTCCTTATGCTGTCGAAATTGTTACGGAGGAATTTTTTGAAGATGAAAATATCATCAGAATTCGTTCTTTGATTATGGTCGAAAGAGACACTCAAAAAGGAATTATAATAGGTCATAAAGGAGCCGCTTTGAAAAAAGTAGGAACAGAAGCTCGTGCTGATTTAGAAAAATTCTTTGGAAAACAAATACATATTGAACTATACGTAAAGGTTAATAAGAATTGGAGAAGCAACGTTAATATGTTGAAGCGATTTGGTTACAACCAATAAAATAGTGGTTAGTTTTTTAGTGTTCAGTTAAAATAAAAGCTAAATACAAAATATATTGAAATCAGTATTAGAGTATTTCTCTGATACTGATTTTTTTTTAGCCCAGATCAAAATGGAAACCCCGCAGTGAATAAAGACTATTGTTGCTGTGCTAGCAGAGCGACCGAAGAAAGCTCCTGCAAGCGCATTGCAACAACTCCTTTATGAACGAGGAGTTGCAATGAAGAGCTGGATTAGCTCCTAATAATTATGACTCAATAATTTCTAAGAATACTTTTTCTATCTCATGTGTTTGATCGTTTCCGTTACTTCTTATTTGCTTTGCAATGAAATAAAGTAGAAACCAAGTTATTACCATGAGTGCAAGTACGACTAAATCGAAGGTATAGCTTTTATTTAAGATTGAATTGGAGTAGGCGATACCGCTAAAAATTAAAAAAATACCTGCAATTATAAAGTGTAGAAACATGAAGAAGGTCCATAAAGTGGCATCTGGTCCAAAGAGTCCTCTAATATGTGTTTCGTTTTCGCTTTTGGCTTCTAACTCTAAATGTAAATGTGGAGAGTAGTACTTTTTTTTATCTCCTTTTATGTTAATCCAAATATGAGTTCCTCTAGTTTTTATAAAGTAATCTTGCGGATTTGACTTTGCATAATCTGCGAATTTCTGACTTAAAACAGTTGTGTTTATCATTACGTCTTTATAAAAGCGTAATCGAAGTCGCAGTTCATTATTGGCATCCATATAAGTATAGTTAGTTAGGTTGCGCTAATATATCAAAAAAATTGATAGTCAATATATTTAACACTACCTTTGCAAAATATTTGAATAAATACTTATGAATAACATTGTTGCGATAGTAGGAAGACCTAATGTGGGGAAATCGACCCTTTTCAATAGGCTGATACAAAGAAGAGAAGCTATTGTAGATTCAGTTTCTGGAGTTACCAGAGATAGAAACTACGGTAAAAGCGAGTGGAACGGAAAAGAGTTTTCTGTAATTGACACTGGAGGTTATGTGCGTGGTTCTGATGATATTTTTGAAGGCGAAATCCGTAAGCAAGTAGAACTTGCAATTGATGAAGCTGACGTTATTATATTTGTAGTTGATGTTGAGGAAGGGATTACTCCAATGGATGATGCTGTTGCAAAACTGCTTCGTAAAGTAACAAAACCGGTTCTACTTGCTGTAAATAAGGTGGATAACGCAATGCGTGAAAAAGATGCGGTAGAGTTTTACAACCTTGGTTTAGGTGAATATTATACTTTTGCTAGTATTTCAGGAAGTGGAACTGGAGATTTATTAGATGCATTAATTGATGCTTTTCCAATAAAACCAGAGCCAACTCAAGAAGAAGTGGTTTTACCGCGTTTTGCTGTTGTAGGTCGACCTAACGCTGGAAAATCTAGTTTTATTAATTCCTTGATAGGTAAAGAAAGATATATTGTTACTGATATTGCGGGTACAACTCGTGATTCTATTGATACTAAATTTGACCGTTTTGGCTTCGAATTTAACTTGGTGGATACTGCGGGAATCCGTCGTAAAGCTAAAGTGAAGGAAGATTTAGAATTTTATTCGGTGATGCGTTCTGTTCGTGCTATTGAACATGCTGATATTTGTATCTTGATTATTGATGCTACTCGTGGATTTGAAGGCCAAGATCAAAGTATTTTTTGGTTGGCTGAAAAGAATAGAAAAGGAGTTGTAATCTTAGTAAACAAATGGGATTTAGTTGAAAAGGAAACTATGTCTACTCGCGATTATGAAGATAAAATTAGAGAAGAATTAATGCCATTTACGGATGTGCCTATTCTTTTTGTTTCTGCTTTAACAAAACAACGTTTATTGAAAGCACTTGAAGCGACCGTTAAAGTTTATGAAAATAGACAACAACGTATCGCAACTTCAAAATTCAATGAGTTTATGTTGAAAGTAATTGAAGCATATCCACCGCCTGCAACTAAGGGAAAATATGTAAAAATTAAGTATTGTATGCAGTTGCCAACGCCAACGCCTCAGTTTGTGTTTTTTGCTAACATGCCTCAATATGTTAAGGAGCCTTATAAACGCTATCTTGAAAATAAAATTAGAGAGAACTGGGACTTTTCAGGAGTACCAATTGACATCTATATTAGAGAAAAATAAAATGTTAAAGTTGACGTAAGGAATTACGTTGTATTAAAAAAAATAACTTAATTCGCTGCTAGTTTGTAATAACTAACAGCGAATTTTTTTTTATGGAAAAAAAGTACTTACTTATTCTGTCGTTCTTTTTATGTATTTCAGTATTTGCGCAAAGCAATATTAGTCTAAAAGGTAAAGTATTAGATAAAAATACCCAAGTCCCAATTGAAGCAGCAACTGTTTTCTTGACTTCAGTAAAAGATTCAACTGTAATTGACTACACAATATCAGACAAAAATGGTTTCTTTAGAATTGATACAAAGTCAATTACAAAACCGTTCTTTTTGAAAATTTCTTATATGGGTTATCAAACTTTTAAGAAAGAAATTCAAAGCATTGCTGAAAGTAAAGATTTTGGAATACTACAATTGCTTG
Source organism: Flavobacterium sp. PL12 (assembly GCF_039123485.1). Classification (NCBI taxonomy): domain Bacteria; kingdom Pseudomonadati; phylum Bacteroidota; class Flavobacteriia; order Flavobacteriales; family Flavobacteriaceae; genus Flavobacterium; species Flavobacterium sp. PL12. The sequence goes on along the minus strand of NZ_JBANDI010000001.1, from coordinate 157,757 downwards.
AAAATCCGAACAACTTGAACGAAGTTGTAGTGAAAAGTGAAGCACCACCTATTCGAATTAAAAAAGATACTTTAGAATTCAGCGCTTCTTCATTTAAAGTTCGCCCCGACTCAAATGTCGAGACTTTATTAAAGCAATTACCTGGAGTAGAGGTAGGAACTGACGGGAAAATCACCGTAAATGGAAAAGAAGTAAATCAAGTTCTTGTCAATGGTAAACCGTTTTTTGATAAAGATGGAAAAATAGCATTACAGAGTTTACCTTCGGATATTATAAATAAAGTCCAAATTACGGATACAAAAACTAAAAAAGAAGAGTTAAATAAGCAAGCTTCAACCTCCAATAATGCGAGTATAAATTTAACTATTGACGAAAAGAAAAATAAAGGCTTATTTGGCAAATTCATGGGTGGCTTCGGTTCAGACGATCGATATGAAAGCAGCGCCCTACTTAATTATTTTCAAAATAAGCGTAAAATAAGCGTTCTGGCTTCGTCTAATAATATCAACTCCACTGGTTTTTCCATGGATGAGATTTTTGACAATATGGGCGGAGGAAGAAATAGTTCTATGTCTTATAACTCTGACGGCGGATCGTTCACTATTAATGGGAATCGATTTGGTAGTGGAAAAGGGATCACTCGTTCTAATATGTTAGGAGTTAATTATGCAGATGAATTAGTAAAGGATTTAGAATCAAGTGGAAGTTATTTTTTCTCTAGTTCGAATACTGATAATGTCAATAGAACAAAAATGATTACATTTTTACCTACTGGTGCTATTAATAGAGAGTCTGAAGCGACCACTAACGGAGAGAACTTTGGACATAATTTAAGTTTTCAATTAGAATACAAAATAGACTCTACTGCTTCGATATTTGTTGGTCCAAAATTTACAAAGTCAAATTCGACTTATAGCACTAATTCTTTCGAGAAATCGATGAACGATAGCGGCCAACTTGTAAATGAAAGCACCGCTCAAGTATTTGATGATAGTGATAGAGGAAGTTTTAGCAACTCAATAAATTTCAATAAGAGATTTAAGCGAAAAGGACGTTTTTTAAGTTTATCATTCGATAATGAGAATTCTAAAGAGACAGTTAGTTCTTTGAATAAAACAAATACTGTTTTTTATCAAGGTTCGAATGCTCCTATAATTAGAGATCAAATAAGAAAAAATAGAAATTTAGTAGACAAATATACTGCTGAAGTTGAATATTCTGAGCCAGTTACAGATTCTTTAAATATTACTTTCGGTCTTAATTACAACAGTGAACTCAAATCAGACGATAGAAATACGTACGACTTTGATTTAGGATCTCAGTCCTATTCTTCAGCGAATGCTGAACTAACAAATTATATGACATCTGATAAAAAAACCTTTCGACCTCAAACAGGATTTTCATTTGATAATAAAAAATTAAATTTTAGTGCTGCCGTAGGACCATCAATCGTGCAATTTGCAAACAATTCGTTCTATTTAGGAACGCCAACAAATTTAACTAAAGAGTACGTACTGCCTTATGCAACTGCTAGATTAAGCTATCGTTTAAATAAATCAAAATCGATCTATCTAAATTATAGCTATGATTATGATTTTCCAAACGCCAATCAAGTTTTGCCCGTGGAAGATTTATCTAATCCTTTGAGCACTGTTATAGGAAATGTAGATTTAAAACCAAGTAGTAATCAGTGGGGGTATTTTAGTTTTCGCAATTATGATTATGCAACCCGCTCCGGTTATTCTATTTATTTTGGAGGGAATTTGTATGGTGATCAATTGGTGTCAGCTGTAACTTATGACAGCAGTATTAAAAATAGTACAACCTTTGAAAATGTTTCTGGAACGTACTCCTCTTGGTTTGGGTCGTCTTGGAATAAAACAATAAAAAAAGAAGCTCATAGTTTTAAATACGGCTTAGGTTTTAGCGCTAATTATGGACTGTCTAAAGGTTTTATAAATGATGAAATGTTTGAAGCTAAAACGCTGCGATTGAATCCAAAAGCTAATTTCACTTACGAATATGGCGAACTGCTAACAATAAACCCGACATACAACTTTACGTATAACGATTCGAAATATAAAAATTATAGAACTGATGGCGCATCCAGTGTTATTCACCGTTTTAATATTCAAACTACGAATTATTGGCCTAAGAACTGGGTTTTTGGAAACGATTTTGGTTATACCTATAATTCTAACATTGCTGATGGTTTTAAGAAGGACTTCTATTTGTGGAATACTAGTTTAGCATACAGCTTTTTTGATAAAAAAATGACTGCTAAAGTTAAGGTTTATGATATTTTAAATCAAAATCAGAGCGCCACAAGAACCATATCGCCAACAAACATTCGCGACGAAGAAAATACAGTTCTTAAAAGATATGTTATGTTTTCACTTACTTATAAGCTTAACAAATTTGGAGGAAAAGAAAAACCATCTAGAAATAGAATGATTTTTCATTAATGATATTATGTTCTAACAGTTAACTAAAATTATAGTAAACAAAAAAGTCCTGATATACTCAGGACTTTTTTGTTTGCTGCAATTTGTAATTATTTACAATTGATCTTAATTTTAATAGAATAGTCTGGATTTATTGGTTCGTTTGTTTGCGCTAAACGTTGAGAGCCTGTGTTTGCTGGACAGGCAAAATCATTAGTAGCATCGTAAATTATTTTTTGACCTGATACTATTAATTCTTTAGGGACGTAAATTTGAACAGTTGTTTTCGAATATCCTGAAGGGAAATAACGAATGTAATATCCATCAGGGTGTAGCGTCCAAATACCACTAGGAAAATCGGTTCTTGCTGGAGCCATACCAGCTAATATTGCGTATTTTTCCATGTCAGCATAAGTGTAATTTCCTGAGGCAACGAGCTGACGAATTTTATTTTCTGCCTCAAGGATATTTTGGATACCACTAGGAACTTTAAATTTTGCTTTGTTCATTAAGCTTGCCGGTAAAACTCCTAGCATGCCACCTTCTAATCGTGTCAATTCAAGAGTGCTTAATAATGCAACTGCAGTAAGTTTTACTTTACCACTATAATCTGCAAATCGTGTTCTTGCAATGATTGTCCATAGTAACATTTGAATGTCATTCGGACTAATTTCAGGATGGTTTTCTGCATTTTTTAGAATTGTAGTTACTATTTCTTTTTTTTGGCCTAATGTTGGAGCATACATATAACCGTCTCCTTTAGATGGCTGAAAAGTTCCAGCTTGAAGACAATAACTTTTATTTGTCATTTCGTAAAAACCATCACATAGAATAAAACCTCACGCGCTAGCTTTAGGCAGCAAATATAGAGGCTGTATGTTTTTTAAAACAAATTGATCAGCAAATTTAGAGCCTAACTTATTTACATCATCAAAGGAAGTTGTTATTGCTGCTGGTTTTTTAAGCACTTCATCTAAACCAAGTTTTTTAGCTCCTAGTGAAGCTCCTACTTCTAATGCTTTTTCTTTCCAACCGCTAAACTGTGAATAAACACTGCCGCTTAAAGACATTGATAATAGAATAAAGACCGCGCTAAAATATAAGTTTTTCATTTGTGGTAGTTAATTTACTACATAAATATAATTGTTAATTTTACAATAACAGTAGCCGTTGTATTATTAAATAATTATAATATTCACTGAAATATTGTTTTTAATTGATATTTAGTTGCTATAATTTTATTTTAATGATAATAACATAATATTACAAGTCTAGTTTTAAGTTTATTTAAGATCTGCTACGCATCTGAAACCTGTATGGTTTAAACCAGTGTCTGGTGATGACTTCATTCTTGAGGTAACGCGATAGCCTTTACAATAAGAAGCATTGCAAAGGAATGAACCTCCTCTAACTACTCTCTTCGGAATGGTGGGTTCCATTGGGTCAAAACTTGTTTCAGGTCCTTGCGGATTGCTGGTTACTTTACCTTGCAAATCTTTATAATAATCTGGTTTGTAAAAATCACTGCACCATTCCCATACATTCCCTGCCATATCATATAACCCATATTTATTTGCAGCAAAAGATTTTACTGGTGCCGCACCAATAAATTTATCCTGATTGGTATTCAAATATGGAAATTTACCTTGCCAAATATTTGCTTTCGGTTTTCCCTTTTCAGGATCTTCATTTCCCCACGAATATTTTTGATCGACTAATCCACCTCTGCAAGCAAATTCCCATTCAGCTTCCGTGGGTAATCTTTTTCTAGCCCACTTTGCATAAGCATTTGCATCGTCCCATGATATATGAACTACGGGATAGTTTTCTCTTCCTTTTATAGTGCTATTAGGTCCTTCTGGATGTTTCCAACTCGCATCAGTTGTCCATTTCCACCATTTTGAGGCATCATTTAAATCTACGGCTGCGTTAGTTGGTGTAAATACTAAAGAAGCGGCTACTAACACACTTTCATCGGGGCGAGGAGTGTTAGGTGGTAGCTGTTTTTTTATTTCCTCCCAATCTGGCTTTATTTCAGCAGTAGTGACATAGCCAGTAGCTTCAACAAATTTCTTAAATTGGGCATTTGTGACTTCAGTTGCGTCCATCCAAAAACCGTTTAGTTTTATTTTGTGCTGTGGATATTCATCTTGCCTGCCCTCATCGTCAGAAGCACCCATCAAAAATTCGCCTTCAGGTATTTGAACCATACCTTCATACGATATTTCTTTTGAAATTATTGTTGAATCATCTGCACTTGTAGTAGCATAACGGGAAGGTAAGGATGAGGCACAGCTCATGGTTTCATCACTGCTTACAGCTTTATTATTCCCCTCTTTTTTACCACATCCTTGAAGTGATAGTAAAACCAAGCCGAAAATAATTATGTTGCGATTCATTTCTAGTTTTTTGTTGAACGTTTTTCAATCTATGATTATTTATTGATCAATAGCCATGTTAACAAAAATAGGTAATCAAGAGTACTTAAGCCATATATTTTTCGAAATTATATTGCCAATTTATTTTCTAAATTTCTTAATTAACGTGTAGAACTTACATTCTACTATTGATACTATTTAATTAAGAGTATACCTGATTTAACATAGTTTTATTTAAAGTGTATTAAATCTTAAAAAATGAAATTCTATTCATTTATAATATCCCTAGGATGATCTTCATACCAGTTTTTAAAAGTTTTAGTGGTTGAATAATCATCTTTTAGAACCGTATAAACCATATAAATGACCAACAGTTGTCCAACGATAAAAAGTACGATTGCCGTTGAAATCGCAATATTAGTTTGGCTTAAGCCAGCAAATACGAGAACAAATAAAGTGGTGAACCACACGAGTTTAATAGCTAAATTTTTCATAATTTTTTCTATTAAAGGTACTTCAGGTTTATGTAAATTTTAGTTAATTCACTCACAATCAATACTTAATTTTCATTTTCAAATAAAATTTACATTCAGATTGAAGAAAGTATTCAATTCTCATAAAACAAAAAAGCTGCAAATTTGCAGCTTTTTGTATATTATTTTATTTAGAAAATTACGATTACCAACCTCCGCTAGATCCACCGCCAGAGAAACCTCCGCCGCCAAATCCTCCGCCGAAGCCACCGCCGCCTCCGCCAAAACCGCCTCCAGAAGAGCCACCAAAGCCTCCTCCGCCATTTCTGCCAAGACTGCTTAAAATTATTACGTCTAGAAGGCTAGGGCCTCCGCCGCTATTTCCTGAATTTCCGCCACCGCCACCTTTATTTCTAGAAACAAGAACTAAAATTACGATGATAATAATTATAAAAGGCAGAATTGGGAAGTCACTATCTTGTTGTTTCTTTTTTCGCTCGCCTTTATATTTACCTTTAAATACATCGATTATCGCATCGGAACCTTTATCAAGTCCATTGTAAAAACTTCCTGCTCTAAATTCTGGAAGAATAATATTTCTTATAATTTCACCGCCTATACCCGCAGTCAAGCGATCTTCTAATCCATAACCAGGATTAATTGCGATTTTCTTTTCGGCTTTAGCCAATAAAATAACGACACCATTATCATCTTTTTCAGTTCCTCCGATTCCCCAAGTTTGTCCCCATCTTGTAGCAACCTGGCTAACATCTTCACCTTTTAAACTTTCAATAGTAATAACTACTATTTGAGTTGTAGTAGAATCAGAATATCTAATGAGTTTTTCTTCTAACTGCGCTTTTTCAGACGAGCTTAAAACATTAGCGTAGTCATAAACAGAAGTTTGAAAACTAGGTTTTTTTGGAATTGTAAACTGCGCAAAACTTAGTTGTGTAATTAATAAGCAAACAAATAACTTTAATAGTAATAGAGCACTCTTTTTATGTCGTAGCATCATCCTTTTGATATTTCGTTCGATAATTCGTTAACATCTCCATCTAAGTGAGGGAAATATTGCTGTAATTGTTCTCCTGCCTTAATTATTCCCGCAATAAGACCTTGTTTGAAATCTCCATTTTTAAAATGAGAAACTATCGCATCACGAGTTGAATTCCAAAAGTCATCTTTAACAACATTGTTAATTCCTTCATCTCCGCATATTACAAAATTCCGATCTTTTACAGCTACGTAAATCAAAACTCCATTTTTAAGTTCAGTTTGATCCATTTTAAGTTGTTGAAAAACCTCCAGAGCACGATCATAAGCGTCTAAAGAAGTTGTTTTTTCTATATGTACTCTAATCTCGCCAGAAGTATTTTGTTCAGCCATACAAATCGCTGCAACAATTTCTTGTTCTTCCTCGCTAGTTAAAAAATCTTCTACTTTTGACATTGGAAATATTTTTGAATGAAGATTAGCGATTTCTGATTTCAGAATTAATTATTCTGTTGTCAAAAATCGCTAATAAAATGTGTGTTAATTCGTTTTAGAATTGTACTTCTACTGGCTTATCAGCACCTTCAACAGCATTGAAATAAGCTTTCTCTTTGAATCCAAACATTCCAGCAAATAAACTATTTGGGAAAGTTTTTATATGAGAATTATAGGGTTTAACTGATTCATTAAAGCGAGTTCTTGCTGTCAATATTTGATTCTCAGTACTAGCTAATTCATCTTGTAATTTCAGGAAATTAGCATTTGCTTTTAAATCAGGATACTGCTCTACAGTTACTAACAAACGCGATAATGAGCTGCTCACTCCACTTTGTGCTTTATTGAATTCTGCTAATTGTTCTGGTGTAATATTAGCCGGATCAATTGTTACTTGCGTTGCTTTAGCTCTTGCTTCAATTACAGCTGTCAAAGTACCTTTTTCAAATTCAGCAGCTCCTTTTACAGTATTTACTAAATTTCCAATAAGGTCATTTCTTCTTTGATAAGCAGTTTGAACATCACCCCAAGATTGCTCTACGGTTTGGTTTAGCACTACCGCTGTGTTGTTGATTCCTTTAACCCAGCTGTAAATTCCAAAAATTACTACTGCTCCAATAATCCAAGGCAAAAATCTTTTCATGTTTGTTTAATTTTAAGTTTAGTGTTTATTTATTGTGTTTAAAATCTGAAATCCAAAATCACTTTTCAGCAACTTGAAGTCTAAAGTTCGTTTTTAATATTAGTTAATTGTGTTCGTATGGTTTCTAACTTGCGAATAATCTCAAATTTGTCAAGTGTTTTCTTTTGGCCTTCTTTTAAATGCGTTTTTGCACCTTCAAGCGTAAAACCTCTTTCTTTTACTAAATGATAAATTAATTGCAAATTAGTAATGTCCTCAGGAGTAAACATTCTATTTCCTTTCGCATTCTTTTTAGGTTTTAGAATATCAAATTCATTATCCCAAAATCGAATCAACGATGCGTTAACGTTGAAAGCTTTTGCTACTTCGCCTATGCTGTAATATCTTTTATCTTTTGAAAGTTCTATGTGCATGCTTAATACTTTATAAATTTAGATTTATTACAACAATAACATTCTAAAATTGTTAATCGAGCGACTGATTTTCTTGATTTGCTAAATGCGCAATGGCTACATATTCCACCGCCGATATATTTCCGTAATAAAAATTAAGTGGATTCACCACTTTTTGATCCTTATGAACTTCATAATGTAAATGAGGAGCTTCTGATCTTCCCGTGCTTCCCACATATCCTATTACGTCTCCACGACTCACTTTTTGACCGGCTCTAGCATTGTATTTACTCAAATGGGCATACAATGTTTCGTAACCAAATCCATGCCGAATTACAATGTGATTTCCGTAACCTGAAGCAGAATTATCTGCTCTTGCAATTACTCCATCTCCTGTTGCATATACCGGACTACCAGTCTTTGCTGTAAAATCCATGCCTTCATGCATTTTTTTTACTTTCGTAAAAGGATCTGTTCTATATCCAAAACCCGAAGCTAACTGTTTTAAATTTTCATTTCGTACCGGTTGAATGGCAGGAATGGCAGATAAAAAATCACTTTTTGCTGCCGCTAATTTCAAAATGTCATCAAGAGATTTTGATTGTATCACTAATTCTTTACTCAGCACATCGATTCGTTTCGTGGTGTTCATCACCAACTGTGAATTGTCATAGCCTTCTAGTTTTTTATATCTATTCAATCCAGGCAATCCAACTTTTCGTATCGAATCTGGAATCGCAGCTTTGTTAAAATAAGCGCGATATAAATTATTATCTCGTTCTTCAATCGCGTCGATAACGCCATTTGCCTGATCCATTTTTTTATTTAATATAGCGTAATTCAATTTCAAATTTTCAATTTCTCTTGCTTGTAATCTATCTTTTGGTGTTTCAAAGTACGGTGTATTCAATAAAACGACAAAACTAAGCAATCCAAACAGCGCCGCAGCTAACAAAAACAGCATAATAACACCAAACTTTTTACTTTTTCGTGTTTTTATTTTTCGGTAGGCTAGATTTTCAGAATCGTAATAATATTTTACTTTCGACATATTTTAAAATACCCTATTTTTGCACACTGTAAAAAGGTTAGACGAACAAATTTAATAAATGTTTCATTCGAATATGCCTTTTTTCTAGAATAATAATATTAATGTGCCTTATCCAGCTATCCGTTGCAAGTTCTTGTATTGAAATCTTTTTTCTAATGAACTAGCAGGAGCTTCCTCCGGTCGCTCTGCTATCTCACGAAAAATTAAATTTCAAAACTGCAAAGCTTTCCACTACTATCTGGGGCAAAACAAATTTGATAATTGAAGAACTTTTACATTTTCTAAATTATCATATTGACTAATTTTCTAATTAATAAACATGAAATCACAAGACGTACGTAAACAATTTCTAGACTTTTTTGCATCAAAAGGACACTTAATTGTTCCGTCAGCACCTATAGTTCTTAAAGATGATCCAACGCTGATGTTCAACAATTCAGGAATGGCGCAATTTAAAGAATACTTCTTAGGTAACGCCACGCCAAAAAGTAATAGAATTGCCGATACACAAAAATGTCTTCGTGTTTCAGGAAAACATAATGATTTAGAGGATGTTGGTTTTGATACGTATCACCATACAATGTTTGAAATGCTGGGTAACTGGTCTTTTGGTGATTATTTCAAAAAAGAGGCTATCACTTGGGCTTGGGAACTATTAACGGAAGTTTATAAAATTCCAAAAGAAAATCTTTACGTTTCTGTTTTTGAAGGAAGTGCTGAGGAAAATGTTCCTTTTGATCAAGAAGCATGGGACATCTGGAAGGAATTAATTTCTGAAGACCGAATCATTCTTGGAAATAAAAAAGATAATTTCTGGGAAATGGGAGATCAAGGACCTTGCGGACCATGTTCTGAGATTCACGTCGATTTACGTACCGCTGAAGAAAAAGCAGCAGTTTCAGGCAAAAGTTTAGTGAACAATGATCATCCACAAGTGGTTGAGATCTGGAACAACGTATTTATGGAATTCAACCGTAAAGCAGATGGTTCTTTAGAGAAACTACCAGCTAAACATGTTGACACTGGAATGGGATTTGAACGTTTATGCATGGCATTACAAGGCGTAACTTCTAATTATGATACAGATGTTTTTACACCGCTTATTGAAAAAGTAAGCCAAATTACCGGAGCAAAATATACTTCAAATGAAGTTGCAAACGTTTCAGAACCTCAAGATAAAACAAATATTGCTATTCGTGTAATTGTAGATCACGTTCGTGCAGTAGCATTTGCAATTGCTGACGGACAATTACCATCCAATACTGGTGCTGGTTATGTAATACGTAGAATATTGCGTCGTGCAATTCGTTACGGCTTTACTTTCTTAGATATAAAAGAACCTTTTATCAATCAATTAGTTGCTGTTTTAGCGAACCAAATGGGAGAGTTTTTCCCAGAAATCAAATTGCAAGAAACTTTTGTAACTAATGTAATTCGTGAAGAAGAAGCATCTTTCTTAAGAACATTAGATCAAGGATTACAGTTATTAGACAAAGTTATTGCCGATACTAAAAAAGCCCTTCCTTCGGAGGGGTTGGGGAGGATTTCGGGAGCTAAAGCATTTGAATTGTATGATACTTTTGGATTTCCAAAAGATTTGACAGCTTTGATTCTAAAAGAAAAAGGAATGTCTTTTAGTGATGCTGAGTTTGATACTTCTATGCAGGCTCAAAAAGCGCGTTCGCGTGCTGCCTCAGAGGTTTCTACTGAAGATTGGTCTGTTTTAATTCCTGGAAATGTAGAAACATTTGTTGGTTACGACCAAACAGAAAATGAAGTTAAAATCACTAGAATACGTAAAGTAGATAGTAAAAAAGATGGCGTTTTATACCAAATCGTACTAAACAACACTCCATTTTATCCAGAAGGTGGAGGACAAGTAGGTGACAAAGGAACACTAGTTTCAGCTAATGAATCTATTGAAATCATCGACACAAAAAAGGAGAATAATTTAATATTACATTTCACAAAACAACTTCCAGAGAACTTAGAAGCTAATTTCGTAGCAAAAGCGGATACGAATTTAAGAACCTTGACTTCAAGAAATCACTCGGCTACGCATTTGATGCATCAAGCTTTGAGAAGTATTTTAGGAACGCATGTTGAGCAAAAGGGTTCATTAGTAAATCCTAATTATTTACGTTTTGACTTTTCGCATTTTGCTAAAATGACGGAAACAGAATTAAAAGAAGTTGAAGATTTTGTAAATGCTAGAATCCAAGAGCAATTAACACTTATTGAAAGAAGAAATATTCCTTTTGCACAAGCAGTAGAGGAAGGTGCTATGGCGCTTTTTGGGGAGAAATATGGTGATCATGTTCGCGCAATTAAATTTGGAGAAAGCATGGAATTATGTGGAGGAATTCACGTTAAAAATACTGCTGAAATTTGGCACTTTAAAATTGTTTCTGAAGGAGCAGTTGCTGCTGGAATTCGTCGTATTGAAGCGATCACTAGCGATGCTGTAAAAGATTTCTATTCAGCACAAGAAAACACATTGAGCGAGGTTAAAATAGCTTTGAAGAATCCTCAAGATATCTTGAAGGCAGTTCATTCGATGCAAGAAGAAAACATTAAACTATCTAAGCAAATTGAAGCCTTGATAAAAGATAAAGTCAAAGCGTTAAAAGAAACTTTGAAAAATGAAATTCAAGAAATTAATGGAGTTCAATTTCTAGCAAAGCAAGTAGAATTAAATCCAGAAGGTGCTAAAGATTTAGCTTATGAACTAGGCGCTTTGGGTACTAACTTGTTCCTTGTTTTGGCTACAGCCGATGAAGATAAACCGATGTTAACGTGTTATATTTCTAAAGAATTAGTTAATGATAAAAAACTAAACGCTGGAGCTGTCGTTCGAGAATTAGGTAAATTTATTCAAGGTGGTGGTGGTGGCCAACCTTTCTTTGCAACAGCAGGAGGGAAGAATGTTAGTGGTATTCCAGCAGCATTAGAAAAAGCAATAGAATTTATTAAATAAACAATCTGTAATTTTTAAATTGTAACCCTTTTAGAAGCTAATTCTAGAGGGGTTTTTTAATTTTAGTAGTATTGTAAACTAATATTTTTTTAAATAGCTTTAAAATACTGCTTTATAAACAGTCGTTTAACCGAAATATGGGGAGTATAGCGATATATATTGCACCAATAATTTTAAATATTTAATTTTGCGCTCGCGTTGAGAAATAATGTAACGTTTACAGCGCATCTATTTAAAATTTATGAAAAAAATAAAATCAATATATATAGTTTTATCGATCTGCATCTTCGCATTTTATTCGTGCTCTACTGATGCGGATGACAATTTGCGATTATTAAAAAAGACGATTTCTACTTCTAAAAATAGTGAAGTTATTACAAAACAGTTTTCTTATAATGGTACTGAGATAGAAAGCACTGATGATAACGCTTCTCATGTTGATTTTACATATACCGATGGCTTAATTTCAAAAAAGGTAACTTTAAATAAAGTGACAAATGTTTCTGAAACTCTTGAATATACCTACGATGCGGGGAAATTAGTATCTGCTACATCTTTAAAAAAATATCTTATAAATTATACTCATAATGCTGACAGAACAGTTTCTTACGAGAAATTAACAGTTAGCTCAGATGATAAATTGGTAAAAGAATATCACGGAATTTTATATTTTCAAAATGAAAATTTAGTAAAAGATGAAAGAGTTTTAGACAATACTGCAGAGGGAACTGTTTCAAAGTATACTTTAGAATTTGAATTTGACTCTAAGAATAATCCATTCTTCCAAATAAAAGGATTTAATAAATTGCTAGATAACAGTCAATTAATTTCAGAAAGTAATTGTTTAGTAATCACGGAAGCTTCAAGTTTAGCAAAGGACGATAAGATTATATCTTCGGCTAAGTTTCATCAAAGTAACTTTATTTACGACTCAAGCAATTATCCAAAAGAACAAATTTCACAAACTTCTATTTTTAATACGTCATTTGTCAAAATCGAATATTTCTATTAATTGATATTTTTAATAACATCATAATGCGACCCTTTCAATATGTAAATAGTGAAAGGGTTTTTTAATATGCTATTTTAAGATTGTATGAAAATAAACTTTAAAGAGGTTTATTCCGGTAAAATTATTCAAATTTGTAGTAAAGAATAAAGCAATGGAATTTAGAACGCAAATACCTATTCAAAAGGGCAATCAACCTATCGACTATGACTCAAAAATTGTTTCAATAGGCTCGTGTTTTGCTGTGAATATGGCGGAGAAACTAAACTATTTTAAATTCCAAAATAGCTGTAATCCTTTCGGAATTCTATTTCATCCATTAGCGATTGAGAAGTTTATCGATTTTGCCGTTTCAGAAAAGATATTTACTGAAATAGATATTTTTTTTCACAATGAACTTTGGCATTGTTTTGATGCGCATTCTGATCTAAGCCAGCCCAACAAACAAGAATTGTTAGAGTCTTTGAATACAATTTGCAAAGAAGTTAAAATGCAGTTAGAAGAAGCTTCCCATATAATTATCACATACGGTACGTCCTGGGTTTATCGCAATTTAGAAAGCAATATTATAGTAGCAAATTGTCATAAAGTTCCGCAAAAACAGTTTGAGAAGTTAATTTTATCAGTTGAAACCATTGAAAAATCTATCATTAATACGATTAGATTAATTCAAAAAGTGAATCCAAAATTCAATTTAATTTTTACGGTGTCACCTGTGCGTCATATAAAAGACGGATTTGTTGAAAATCAGTGGAGTAAATCAAATTTGTTTACTGCAATTCATCAGGTTTTACACAACGAAAATTTTAATGAGAACAGTCTATATTTTCCTTCCTACGAAATCATGATGGATGAACTTCGCGATTATCGATTTTATGCGCAAGATATGCTGCATCCTAATGAGGTAGCGATTGATTATATTTGGTCACAGTTTAAAAAAAGCACTATTTCAGAGACTATTTATGGCACTATGGATGATGTAGAAAATATTCAGAAAGGCTTGTTACACAGATCTTTTAATCCAGACTCAGAAAGTCATTTGAAATTCTTAACTAAACTAAGAGAAAAAATCACTAAATTAGAGACACAATACTCATTCATGAAATTTTAATTATGTTAAAAAGAATACTGATACTAGTAGGAATAATTGCGGCGATATTTTTACTATTCAAATATTGCGACTTTAAAAAAGAGGATGATGCTACCACAATTGATAGTGCAGGATTAATACAACAACAGATTTTAAATGTAGGTAAGCTGATTGTTACTGAAGGGCATTTCTCTGAAGTGATTACGTATAAAAATCAGCAAAAGTATTTATTGAATATGCTTTCTTTTGAAAAGAAAGCTTTAGTTGTTGTCAATGCAGATGTGACTGTTGCTTACGACTTGCGAAAAGTGAAATATGATATTGATGAACAGAACAAAATAATTACGATTGTTTTTATACCAAAAGAAGAGATAAAAATAAATCCTGATATTAAATTTTTTGATGTAGAGCAAAGCAAGTTAAATCCTTTTACGGGTGAAGATTACAATAAAATAAATAAATCAGTAAAAGCGAATTTAGCTAAAAAGATGGAAACTTCTACACTAAAAACTAACGCTGAGAATAGATTAATAAGTGAATTATCTAAACTACTTATTACAACGAGTCAGTTAGGTTGGACGCTGAAATATGATGGAAAAGTGATTGAGAGCGAAAAAGAATTTGGAAAGCAATTAAAGCTGTAATCTATTAATTTTCTTTAAATATTATTGAAGCGATTTATAGAACGTTTATTGAGCTTCTGTAATTCAAAAATAAAAGTGTTTTATTTATTCTATAAAATAAAACCGCAGATTGAAGGATTGTTTAAAATCTGTGAATCTGCGGTTTGTTTTATTTAAGCTATTATTCTTTTGACTAATGTGCAACAGATTTCGAAATTAAATCCAACCCGCCATTAATTAAATGCGTTATTTCTGGTCTTCTTTGCTTTAAGTTTTGTAGATAATTTGCCACTTCTTCTAGTAGTTGCGGTTCATTTCTATCATTTAATAATTCTGTAATTTCAACTGACAAGAGCCAATCTTTAGGATGATTGTCTTTTAATTTCTTAAAAACAGGAACTAATGAAGTTGTCGTGTCTTTCGATTCACGAATCATTCTCACTGTTTGATATAAAACTTCTAAATCATCACGTTCTGCACTTTGTTGTGCTTTGATAGTTTTGCTTGAGGGAACATGCGAAATCAAATCAAAACTATTTGCATCAGCTGGGCCAGAAAAAGCTGAGATTACTTTTTTTCCTACAGCCATGTCATAAACTCCCCATTCTGGTTGGAACAAAATTGTTTCACCATGCGTAACGGTGCAATTTTTAAAACTAATTAAAATAATTTCTCCATGTAGATTTCTAGAACCTGTGATGATCTCACCTTTAACCGTTATATCTCCTTCAAACTCTAAGGTTACAGTTTTGTTTTCTGTTATTGAGTAAGCGCTCAAATCTCTTGGACTCATGTCTTCAATCGCAAGATTGATTCCCTTTAGCTTCCCTATGGCACTTCCAAAACCGTCTACATGTTTAATAGTTCCATGACCAACTAATTCTTTCTCTCTGTAAGACAAGGCTGTTTTGCCTGTGGTTTGAATGTAAACCGGCTTTCCTTGAGATTCTATAACATTGGTAAAAACTCCTGAGATTTGAATTCCGGTACTTAATTCAATTGTTCCTAAAGCAGTTGACTGTATCAATTTATTGATTCCTGATAAACCTCCAGTGCGCAAAGCCATTTTATTAGCAAATTCCTCTAGAATTAAACTTAAAAAAGCAAAATCTGGGGTTACATATAGTTGAGGTTGCAATTGCGTAATGTCAAAACTCTGATTTGCTGCCGAGATATCGTAAGGAATTTTCTTTACTTTTTCTGTCATACAGTGTGCACTTTCTCCAATTGAAGATAGTAAACCAGCTCCATAAATTTTTGGATTTTCAACGGAACCAATTAAGCCGTATTCAACAGTCCACCAATGCAAGTTTCTAATTTGTGCCATTTCAGACAACTCGCCCATATTATTTTGTAAATCTTCAACCGCTTTTTCAGCAGCGTCAATATCGATTTGAGAAGTACCTTCAGCTTCTTTCAAAATAGAAAGTAAACGGATCGCCTCATACATTTCGTAATCCTTATGCGAAGAAATGGCTTTACAGCCTATTTCGCCAAAACGACGTAAGTATTCTGCATATTCTGGATTAGCAATTATTGGAGCATGACCGGCACCTTCATGAATAATATCTGGAGCAGGAGTGTATTCAATATGTTCGAGCTGACGAATATCTGATGCAATAACCAGTACGTTATATGCTTGAAATTCCATAAAAGCATTAGGCGGAATAAATCCATCGACAGCAACTGCAGCCCAACCTATTTCTGTAAGAATACGGTTCATTCCATACATACTAGGAATATTGTCGACTTCAATTCCTGTTTTCTTAAGGCCTTCGAGGTATGAATTGTGCGCTACTTTTGATAAATAATTCACATTTTTACGCATCACATATCTCCAAACTGCTTGGTTTATTGGTGTGTAATCATTGTAATCTTGTGGCTTGATAAATTGCTGTAAATGCTTTGGCAATCGGTCTAATAATGGATTACTTTCTATAATTGAGTTCATATCGAAAACGTTGTAGTATTTAGCAAAAGTACAACTTTAAGGAGCTATTTCCAGCTATGCGCTACAAGATTTTACAAAAAAAGATATTTTTGTAAGCCCTAAAAAGAGCTTCCTAAGGTCGCTTTTTTACGTCAACAAAAAATTTCTTTTTTTGTAAAATGCTTTCCACTTCTATCTGGGCTAGGGAAATACTAAATTAGTTTATAGCAGATAAATTGATTTCTTTAACAATTTTACTAAGTCATTGGAGGGAACTACGCGATCACAATTAGTTGTGTATTATTTTATTAATACTTTTCTCGATGGTAAATTTGTAGATAAATTTTTTAGAACGAAGTAAGGTAAAGCCAGTTTAATGTGTTGGATAAAAACTACTCGATTACTTCAAATAATAAAACTTGAGTTTTTTGAGTTGGTGAAAAATTGTTGTCCGAAATGAAAATCAAGGAGCGATTGCCATTTGCTAATTTTGGACCAAAAGTCAGGCCTTCGATATTATCTGTAAATATTCCTAAATCATCCATATTTAGAATCAATTTTTTGGTTGCTAAATCAATTTTATCTTGCTGTAGAGATTCGTAATTCTGTACATTAGTAGCTTTGCTGAAATCAGATAAAAAAACTTTAATTGTACACGCCTGGGTTCCGGTCGAGTAGGAGCGCTCTAGAACAAATAATTGTTTGTTTTTATAATATTGAATAGCGGCTACGCCGTTTACTGCAAAAGATCCTTTAGGGTTAGGTTCGTGTGCAATTGGTTCTAGCTTATATCCGTATTGTGAAGTGTTTTTCTTTGTTTTTAAATCAAATTGATAAAAACGAATTAATCCACCTGCAGCTGTACTTGCTTGATTTCCATCTTCAAATAGTGGTTCCTCTAAACTAGTGTATATCGTTTTGTAATTTTTATCAAAAGTAATTCCTTCAAGAGTTCCGTTATTCCGAGGTCCTTTCTGTTCTTGCTTCATTTCTAAGTTAGACGGCAAATTAAACTGATCTATAAAATTTCCTTTTAAATCTATATTTGTAATAGACGGATTTTGCAATACAGTTTTCGCACCATTTATCACTCTTGCACCTTCACTACTCCAAACTAAAGATTTTGTTTTAGGATTATAACGGATATCTTCTGGATCTGCAGAAGTGTCAGGATTAGTGATCCAACTCCCAAATGTGTTTCCACTTTGATTTTTTAAAGTGTTAGCCTCTTGGAAAGTTATTGATTTTAATTGGTCATCAGTAATATCAATCTTTGCGGTATAAAATCTGGAAAGATTTTCCTGCGATCTTTCATCACAAATAATATAATAAGTGTCTTGTTTTTTATCGTAATCAATACCAGAAAGTCCACCTATTTTGGTATTCTTAAATTCTTGATTATAAGGAATTTCTATCGCATTAATAAACTTCAATTGGGGTAAGAAATCTTTTTGGCCAACCTGCTGCAAATTCGAACAAGAAACAAATAGAAGAATTGAAAGAAGTCCAAGTATAAATTTATGCATGATAGCTGCTTTTTAAATAATTAATTATTGATGTGGATTCTGTTTAGCCGCATTACGGAAATACTCAATTTTATAGTTGAACATTTCAGCCATGTTCTTTGCTCTAAATTTAGCTTCATCAGCTACTGGTCCTAAAAATAAGTTATCGGTAGTTTCTGTAAAAATTTCCATCCAACGTTTGAAATGTTCTTTCGCAACGGGTAATTGCTTGTGCGGTGGAAACGGGCTTCCAGAATAAGAATGTACCTCTAGCAATATTGTTTGCCAAAAACGATACATTTTCTCTAAATGGTCAGGCCAGCCATTACCTATTTTTTCATTAAAAATTGGTCCGATAAAGGTATCCTTTTGAACCTTCGAATAAAAAGTATCAACAAGTAGTTTTATGTCGTCAAGATTTGTGATATCTGTAAGTGTAGTCATAGTTGTTTGAAATAAACTGCGGCAAAGGTAGTCGTTATATAAAGAAAGCGAAGTTCTTTCATCCAATTAATTGTGTGAACAAATCTTGTCTCTCGTTGAGATATTTAAATTCAAATCCTTTATCATTCATTTTATTTTTGATAGCTACCAGATCGTTTTTATTTTTTAATTCTAGACCCACAACAGCGGGACCAACTTCTCTGCTGTTCTTTTTCGTAAATTGGAAATAGGTGATATCATCATCTGGTCCCAAGATGTCATTTACAAATTCCTTCAAAGATCCTGGACGTTGAGGAAATTGAATCATAAAATAATGCATCAGTTCTTCGTACAATAAAGATCGTTCTTTTATTTCGGCGGTGCGTTCAATGTCATTATTACTTCCGCTAACGATACAAACAATATTTTTACCTTTTATTTCATCTTTATAGAAATCGAGTGCTGCAATTGTTAATGCTCCAGCAGGCTCAACAACCATGGCTTCTTCATTATACAAACGTAAAATCGTGGTGCACACTTTACCTTCAGGGACTAAGATAATAGCATCTAAATTTCTTTGACAAATCTCAAAAGTTAAATTACCAACTTGTTTTACTGCAGCCCCATCTACAAACTTATCAATGCTTTCAAGTGGCGTGTTTTTACCTGTCGCGATAGCAGTTTTCATTGCGGGCGCTCCTTGTGGTTCAACACCTATGATTTTTGTTTTAGGACTTAACTTTTTAAATACTTCTGAGAGTCCTGCTGAGAGTCCGCCGCCGCCAATGGGTACAAATACATAGTCAATTTGATCTTTATAGTTTTCTAAAATCTCTAATCCCACGGTTCCTTGTCCTGCAATTACCTTTAAATCGTCAAAAGGATGAACAAAAATGATATTGTTTTCGGTAGCATCTTCTGCTGCTTTTGCATAAGCATCATCAAAAGTGTCTCCTATTAAAACTATTTCTACGAACGACTTTCCAAATAATTGAACTTGTTTTACTTTTTGCTTTGGTGTTGTTTTTGGCATATAGATTTTTCCTTGTATCTGCAGTAGATTACATGAATAAGCAACTCCTTGGGCATGATTTCCCGCGCTAGCACAAATAACACCTTGCGCTTTTTCTTGAGGAGTTAGAGTACTCATTTTGTTATAAGCACCTCTTATTTTATAAGACCGTACAACTTGGAGATCTTCTCTTTTTAATAATATTGTAGCATTAAATTCTTCTGAAAGATTAAAATTCTTAGTCAAAGGTGTTGAAGTAACGACTCCTTCTAATTGTTTTTTTGCGAGCACTACTTGTTCGTACATTTTCATATTCTATTTTTTAAGCATAAAAAAACCTCCCGAATAAGGGAGGTTTTGATAAAATTATTTTTTTACTAATTTATATAACGCTCCTTTATTATTGTTGAATAATAATAATGATAGCGAAAATAATAGTTAGTGGATTTCTCATTTTAGTTGTTTCAAGTACAAATGTATCGAAAAATCACATTAGAGAATAAAATTTCTTATTTTTTCATTTCAGAAGGTGGAAATTGCTCTAGAATTTTAGTTACAAATTCATTGATTACTTTCTCTTTTTCATTTCTATTATTAGTTAAATAACCAATTCCTTCACCTTGCCAAACTAATTCTTTTTTCTTAGCATCAATTAAATCAATATATAGGGTTCCTTCAGTTGATGAGCTTATAGTGCTGCTTCTTCCACCCCATAAGTAGGGATTCCATCCGTATCCCCAACCATAACCAAATCCAGAACTATATTGATTAACATCAATTTTTTCACGTTCTTTAGTAAATACGTTGATCAATAAATCTGGATTTTCACTTTTTGTCATTCCTTTTTTACTTAGCTCAGCATCAATTGCGTATAGGATTCTTTTTTTGTCCAGTTCGGAAATTTCGATTTTATCAATTCCCTTTTTATGAAAAGCATAAGTTTTGTATTGATTAAAATCGACTTTATTATCATAATCTGAATATACTTTCACAGAACTGCACGATGCAAATGCTAAAAGTAGAAATACGGGTAGGAGTTTTATTGCTTTCATAATATATTTATTTGGTTACTAGTTATGTATTAAAGATATGTTTATAATTTTTAAGAATTAAACAAAGTATCGTCCACTATATTAGGGAGTGTAACTTTTAATAACGGTTGCGTCTCCATCGCTCTTTTTATAGCAAAGATAGCTCCGTCGTTTCGCGCCCAACTTCTTCTTGAAATACCGTTATTTACATCCCAGAAAAGCATTGATGTTAAGCGCTTTGAAGCTTCTTTAGAGCCATCAAGAACCATACCAAATCCACCATTAATTACCTCGCCCCATCCAACACCACCTCCATTGTGAATTGAAACCCAAGTTGCACCTCTAAAACTATCACCAATTACGTTTTGAATCGCCATGTCTGCAGTAAATCGAGAGCCATCATAAATATTTGAAGTTTCTCTATAAGGAGAATCAGTACCTGAAACATCATGATGATCTCTACCTAGAATAACTGTTTCAATTTCTCCTTTGGCAATAGCCTGATTAAAAGCTTCAGCTATTTTTACACGACATTCTGCGTCAGCATAAAGTATTCGAGCTTGAGAGCCTACGACCAATTTATTTTCTTGTGCACCTTTTATCCAAGTGATATTATCTTGCATTTGCTGCTGAATTTCTATAGGAGCTGTTTTTGCCATTTCTTCTAGAACTGTACATGCGATTGCATCTGTTTTTGCTAGATCTTCCGGTTTTCCTGAAGCACAAACCCATCGGAAAGGCCCAAAACCGTAATCAAAACACATAGGACCCATAATGTCCTGCACGTAACTTGGATATCTAAAATCAATACCGTTTTCTGCCATTATATCCGCGCCTGCACGCGAAGCTTCTAGTAAAAAAGCATTACCATAATCAAAAAAATAAGTTCCTTTAGCAGTATGTTTATTTATCGCTGTCGTATGGCGACGAAGAGTTTCTTGTACTTTCTCTTTAAATAATTCGGGGTTATTTGCCATCATTTCATTGGCATCTTCGAAAGAAATACCAACAGGATAATATCCTCCGGCCCAAGGATTATGAAGCGAAGTTTGGTCACTACCCAAATCAATATGAATGTTTTCAACATCAAATTTCTCCCAAACATCCACTATGTTTCCTAAGTATGCGATAGAAACTGTTTCTTCGTTAGCTTTTGCCAAAATAACTCTATTTGCTAAGTCATCTATGTTCTCAATGACTTCGTTGATCCATCCTTGACTATGACGAATATGTGTGATTTTTGCGTTTACTTCAGCACAAACAGTAATACAACCTGCAATATTTCCTGCTTTTGGTTGCGCACCGCTCATACCGCCTAATCCTGATGTAACAAATAATCCGCCTTTTGGACTGCGTTTTATTTTTCTAAAACCATTTAAAACCGTTATTGTAGTTCCATGCACGATTCCTTGAGGGCCTATGTACATATAACTTCCTGCAGTCATTTGTCCGTATTGAGAAACTCCTAAAGCGTTCATCTTTTCCCAGTCATCAGGTTTGGAATAATTTGGAATTACCATTCCGTTTGTTACAACCACTCTAGGTGCTTCCTTATGTGAAGGAAATAAACCCATAGGATGTCCAGAGTACATAGTTAATGTTTGCTCATCTGTCATTTCAGATAAGTACTGCATTGTTAATAGATATTGTGCCCAGTTCTGGAAAACTGCTCCATTACCGCCATATGTGATCAATTCATGTGGATGCTGCGCGACAGCATAATCTAAATTGTTTTGAATCATCAACATAATCGCTTTTGCTTGCTCTGATTTCCCAGGATACTCACTAATAGCTCTTGCTCGCATTTCGTAATCTGGACGAAAGCGATACATGTAAATACGTCCGTATTTATCAAGCTCTTCTGAAAACTCCTTTATTAATTCAGTATGGTGTTGCGATTCAAAATATCTTAATGCATTGCGAAGTGCTAATTTTTTCTCTTCTTGAGAAAGAATTTCTTTTCGTTTAGGTGCGTGATTTATGTCAATTTCAAAGGGTTTTGGTGTTGGTAAAACCGAAGGAATTCCTTGTTCTATTTGCTCTTTAAAAGTCATTTTAAGAATATTATGTTATAAAATCGTGAAGTAAAACTTTATAATTTTTGGTCATAAAGAAATACTGGATTTTATTATTTTTATTTGGTGATGTTTCCTGTTTTTTTATTAAATCCATACGGACAATGGCGGCATCCATTTTTACAGCAATAACCCCTTTTTAAGTGGTGTTTTTCTGTAAAACATTTATAACCTTCCGGAGTTAGATAAAAATCTTCTCCTTCGATTGCTTTATTTTCATTACTTTGCTTATTCATTTTTTATTGATACTTCAATGAATTAAATTGATGTGGAATTATAACTAAAAATCAGATTTTTTTAAATTGCTTTATTCTAAAAATACAGTTTATATCCCTTACAAATCTATAAATTATAAAGCTAATGTATCTTATTGTTGCTAAATATTTAATTCCGAAGGGATATAGTGGAATGACCGTTTTTCCGTTTGTCTTTTTAAAACATTCCGCTTATAAAGGAAATTCAGTTTTTGTCAATCATGAAAAAATTCATTTGCGTCAGCAATTAGAACTATTAATTCTTCCTTTCTTCATCTGGTATTTTTTAGAATTTATATTTCGTTTGGCACAATATCGAAATGCAAATTTAGCTTATCGAAACATCAGTTTTGAACGAGAGGCTTACGATAATGAGTCAAATTTACTGTACCTGAAAAATCGGTCTTTTCTTCGGTTTTTAAATTATTTGCGGCTCAAGACCTCATAAAAAATCCAAAATAAAAGTTTGTTCCGTTATATTAAAAATCAAGTATCGAAAATGTAGAGAAAAATGGTAATGCAATTAATTAAGATTGCGCTTTTTAGTTATTTATAAATTTTACCTTTGTATAAATAATCATCATCTTGAATCAAGAAATTACTTTACAATTACCAAATGCTATATCACTGCAGATAAAGAGAGAAGATTTGATTCATCCTTTTGTATCCGGTAATAAGTTTAGGAAATTGAAATATAATTTAGCTCAAGCTGGGAAAGAAAATCACGATACGTTACTTACTTTTGGAGGTGCTTTTTCAAATCATATTGCAGCCGCAGCTTACGCTGGTTATGAAAGTGGGTTTAAAACGATTGGAATCATTCGCGGAGACGAACTTGCAGATAAAATTTCAGATAATCCTACATTAAGTTTTGCACAAAGTTGTGGAATGCATCTTGAATTTGTGAGTAGGGAAGAATATCGAACTAAAACAGAAGATCAATTTATAGAGCGTTTGAAATCTAAATTTGGTGATTTCTTTCTTATTCCTGAAGGAGGTACTAATGGATTAGCGATACGGGGCTGTGAGGAAATTCTAAATGAGGATGACGCTAAATTTGATTATATTTGTTGCGCAGTAGGCACAGGTGGAACTATTTCTGGAATTATTAATAGCGCTTTGCCTCATCAAAAGGTTTTAGGATTTCCCGCTTTAAAAGGAGATTTTTTAAAAGGGGAGATTCGTAATTTTGTAAAAAATAGTAATTGGGAGCTTGTTACGGACTATCATTTCGGAGGTTACGGGAAGATAACTGAAGAGTTAGTTCAATTTATAAATAAATTTTATATTCAAACTCAAGTTCCATTAGATCCTATTTATACTGCAAAGATGGTTTTTGGCGTTATGGATATGATAGAAAGAAATTATTTCCCGTCAGGTTCTAAGATTCTATTAGTTCACACTGGAGGAATTCAAGGAATTAAGGGAATGAATATAAAATTAATAAAAAAACAATTACCAATAATAGCTATAAATGTTTAAAAAAATCCTACTTGTTTTTACTGCTATAATCCTTGTGAGCTGTAATGCTTCAAAGCCTGTTATAGTAACCAGTAAAAGCGCACCATTAAAGCCAAAGTCGGAAATTGTTCGAACGACTAAAAAACCCTACACTAAAAGCACAGTCACTCCGAAATCCAGTAATTCAAATCAAACGAAAGCAGACGATAAAAGCAATGAGAGTGAAGTCATAGTTTCTACTTCGAGAACAAGAGTTACTAATGATGTTATCAAAGATTATATTTATCAGTTTAAGGATATTGCAATGGGAAATATGCGAACTTACGGTATTCCTGCAAGTATAATTTTAGCACAAGGTATTTTAGAATCAGGTGCTGGAAGAGGAGATTTAGCAACTAGGTCAAACAACCACTTCGGAATAAAATGTCATGTTGGTTGGGCCGGAGAAAGTGTGAGACACGATGATGATTCAGCTCAAGAATGTTTTAGAAAATATGACAATCCATCTGAATCATTTAAAGATCACGCCTTGTTTTTAACTGGTAGAAGTAGATATTCAAAACTTTTTACGTTATCAAAAGGAGATTATAAAGCTTGGGCTAGAGGTCTCAGAGCCGCGGGATATGCAACAGATCCTAAGTATCCAGATAAATTGATATCATATATCGACCGTTATGGTTTAAGTGAATACGACAGCATGGTTCTCGATGTAAATTATGTTTCGAATGAAAGGCAGATTGTAGAAGAACTAACAATTACAAGTAGAAATTCACGACCTAATAATTTGGGTTCTTATGTAGTTCAAAAAGGAGATACACTTTATTCAATTTCGAAAAAATTCGAATTAAAAGTAGAAGATCTAAAGAAAAAAAACAATCTATCTGACAATACGCTTTCTATTGGACAGCGATTAGTAGTAAATTAATTTTGAGTAACGAAAATTAACAATTTTAAAATGTTATATAAGAGAAGTAGTCAGCTTTTTGCTGAAGCAGAAAAAGTAATTCCTGGAGGTGTAAATTCTCCTGTGAGAGCATTTAAAGCCGTAGGTGGCACTCCAATTTTTGTTAAAAGTGCCAAAGGTGCTTATTTGTATGATGAAGACGGAAACCGTTTAATAGATTACATCAATTCCTGGGGACCAATGATTTTAGGTCATGCTTACGAACCAGTTGTCGAGGCTGTAATTGAAAAAGCTAAATTGGGAACTTCGTTTGGAATGCCAACAGAGTTGGAAACTCAAATTGCAGCTTTAGCAGTTTCAATGGTTCCGAATATCGATAAAATAAGATTCGTAAATTCGGGTACAGAAGCTTGTATGAGCGCAGTCAGACTAGCGCGAGGATTTACAAAAAAAGATAAAATAATTAAATTTGCTGGATGCTATCATGGTCACTCTGATTCATTTTTAATTCAGGCCGGAAGTGGCGCCATAACTTTTGGTTCACCAAATAGTCCTGGAGTTACTGCAGGAACTGCAAAAGACACTTTGCTTGCAAATTATAATGATTTAGAAAATGTTTCTACTCTAATTGAAGCTAATAAAAACGAAATTGCTTGTATAATTGTTGAGCCAGTTGCAGGAAACATGGGATGCATTCCACCGAATAAAGGTTTCTTAGAAGGTTTACGCCAAATGTGTACGGAAAACAATATACTTCTAATTTTTGATGAGGTAATGACTGGTTTTCGATTAGCAGCAGGTGGAGTTCAAGAACTAAGTAATGTAAACGCTGATATCGTTTGCTTTGGTAAAGTAATAGGTGGTGGTTTACCTGTAGGTGCTTTTGCTGCTCGCGCAGAAATTATGAATTATTTAGCACCACTTGGACCCGTTTATCAAGCTGGAACACTTTCAGGAAATCCGTTAGCTATGGCTGCTGGGCTTGCTATGCTAAAAGCTTTAGATTCGGATCGTGCAATATTCGAAAGATTAGAAGAAAAAACCCAATACCTTCATGAAGGTATTGAAAAGGTTTTGAAAGAAAATAACATTATATTCACTATTAACAGAATTGGATCTATGATTTCGGTTCATTTTGATGCTAGTCCTGTAGTTGATTTTAAATCGGCAGCAAAAGGTGATAATGAAACCTTTAAGAAATTCTTTCACGGAATGTTAAATGAAGGAATTTATATCGCTCCATCTGCATATGAAACGTGGTTCATTACAGATGCACTTTCATATGAAGATTTAGATTTTACGATACGAGCTGTTGAAAAAGTGGCCAAAACATTATAAGTTTTATAAAATGAAAAAAGCTTCGGAATTTTACTCCGAAGCTTCTTTTTAGTTTTTCATCTCGCCTTTCATTCTTTTTTCCATTCTTTCTTTCATTCGGCTTTCTGTTTTTTCTCTCTTTTTTTCTTGATTGGTTTTCCAAGTGTCAAACTGTTCTGGCGATAGAATTGCTTTCATTTTACCTTCCATAAGTAAGCGCTCTTCCTGCATTCTTTTTTTAGATTCGGCGCGCTTAATTTTCATTTCTTGTTTTGTAGCCTTTACTTTGCTCATCATTTGTTTCCTCTTAGCGCTTTGCTCCGTCAAGATTTGATTGACTTGCTGCTTTTGTTTTGCGTCTAAGCTTAATTCTGAAGTCATTTTTTCCAATTGTCGTTCTTGGCGCTGCTCTGGAGTAATTCGTTCCATTTTCGGCTTAGTTGATAATTCTTTTTTTTCTTGTGCGTAAGTTGTCATTCCAGCAACTAATAGTGCAGCGATAATTAATTTTTTCATTTCTATAGTTTAAGTGTTATTGCTATAAGACCCAGTTCTCTTTAAAAAGTTTAATCATTAACACAATAATAACAGCGAACTTAAAAATAGATAGTTAAAGAGATTTAATGTTAGAAATTAGAAATGAAGTATATTTTTCCTCGATTACTAAAGAATAGTGCTAACTTTTGATTTTAACCATTGAATATCGTGCAATGATTCCGATACCGGATAGCAGTATTAATGCTGCAACAAAAAGCAGCTCGTTTGTATAGGGAATGTAAGGGAATCCAAATGGGATTAATCCTTGAAGACCGAGAAATATCTCGTTTAAGAAGATTCCTATCATAAATACAATCAAACCTATTTTTATGTTTCGGTTAAAGGTTATAAAATGATTAGCAAAGATGTAAAATAACAAAAACAAAGAATTTACTGCTAATAAAATTAAGTGTAAATAAGCAATTACTATAGGTCTGTAAAAAAATACTATTTGGCCTAAAGCCGGAATTGTAGAACTCAACTGAAGAATGAATTTTAAGCTTAAAGATACGCATGCGATTATCAATATAGTTCGTAATAAAGGCGCATACTCATTTAAAATATTCATTTTTACTTTTATTAAAACAAATATTAATTTGGACCAAGCATAAACTTGAATTAGTGCTGCTAGAACAGCAATTAAATAAACCCATGTATCTACTTCTAACCACAATAAAGATAAAAAATATGCTGGAATGCAAGTCACTGCAAATAGCTTGAATGCTGTTTCGTAAAATGGATTATCTGATTTTTTAAGGTTAAGGAATGAAAAAAGTAAACCCATACAAGCAAAGAAAAACCAACCGTTATATTGAAAATGGAGATAATAATAAATCGATGATAATTTTAAATTCTCAACTGCAGTTTTGGTAGCCATCATATAAGCGAGATAAAATGTCCCTAATGATGAAATAACATTAAAAACTACCGCTGCTCTAAACCAGTTTACAGCTGCTAAATCGGGATCTATTTTCTTTAAATCTTGTAAATATAAGTATCCAAAAACATAAGAAACTAGTATCGAAGCCGTTGAAAAAAAGATAGAGATCATCGCATATCCTTGGATGGTAAAGAAGAATAGCATTCCATAAGCACAAATCAAATTGGCGATAATAATTTTTAAATATTTGTTCAATTGAAAATTCGGAATTTTTTCTTGAAGAAAATAAATCATCAAAGTCATGATTGTGTGTGTGAGCCAACCAGAAAAAGCAAAATGAGAGTGAGAATGTATGAGATAAGATTGATCGAAATAAGGAAAGTCAAAACCTATTTTATAACGCATTATAACTCCGAGAATTGCAACAATAAAAAGATTTATTAATGAAAATTGGAGCCAAAATTTTAGATTTAATTTCATTGTGAGGACTTTTCAGTTATTACAAATTTAGATTTTCGCCACTCTAAATTGCAGGACTATTTTTTAAACAAATGCTATTGTTTAGATTACAAATTTTCATCTTTAGATTTGAAAATTAACAACTAGCAAATCTAAAAAGAGCTAAGGTATTTTAATAAAGGACAAAAAGGTATGATATTTATCAGTTTTTTTTCTATTTTCTTTATCGAATTTTGTAGTTTATTTTAAAACATATAGTAGATGACAACACTTAAAACACTGCATACCTTTCATATACCAGTGATGGGACTTGCCTATACAATTGACAGTCCGATACGAGTGGCAAAGTATGGTATATCATCTGTAATATCAATTATGGATGATGAGTTGATTGAAAAAATGAATGCTTTTTACAGCGAGAAATTTGATATTCCATATCAAGAGATTACGCAAAAAATCCATGATTATCGCGCAGAAAGAATTACTTCCTACTTAAATTTAGTAGATAAAATAGTAAAGGAAAAATTTGAAAGTTTTAAAATAGAACTTACTGAAAGTAAATTGGCAATGGAGCATTATATTGCTACTTTGTCTGATAGATCAGGTATCAAAATTGGTTTGCAAAATTTAATGGACGACGGTTTAGCTTTCAAAGAAACCGTTAAAAATTATTTAGATGAGCATCTATATGCTGGTGATATCGACGTGAATATTATGACTAAGCTCGATAAAGATAACTTTATTAAAGAAGAGCAATTACCTATTGAATTCAACGATGCGCACGCTGCGCTAAGAGGATTTGCTAATAGTACACTAGAATCTTCAGTGGTGCTATCTGCGGGTATGAATCCAAGGTTGTATAGCTATTTTGAAAACTTTAGTGCTTTTTTTCCTGATTTAAACAATCAACTAAAAAAGAGAATTACTCTTAAGGTAAGCGATTTCCGTTCGGCAATGATTCAAGGTAATTTTTTAGCTAAAAAAGGTCTTTGGGTTTCTGAGTATCGAATAGAATCAGGACTTAATTGTGGTGGACATGCTTTTGCTACTGAAGGCTTTTTACTTGGACCTATTTTAGAAGAATTCAAACAGAAAAAAGAGCAATTAATCCAATCAGCTCATGAGCTAATGGTTAAGGCTTTAGGTCAAAAAGGTTTGCACGTTCCAGAAAAGCCGTTAGATTTAAAAATTACTGTACAAGGCGGAGTAGGAACTGCTGAAGAACATGACTTTTTACTAGAACAGTATAATGTTGATTCAGTAGGGTGGGGTTCTCCTTTTTTATTAGTGCCTGAAGCGACTTCAGTAGATAATCATACGAGAGCGTTATTGGCTGGAGCCAAAGAAGAAGATTTATATTTAAGTCACATTTCTCCTTTAGGAATTCCATTCAATACGTTACGTGGAACTACTAACGAAGTTTTAAAGCAAAAACGAATTAACGATAATAAAGCGGGTAGCTCTTGTCCAAAACGATTTTTGGCGCTAAGCAAAGAGTATGATTCGAAAGGAATTTGTACGTCTTCAAAAAAGTATCAAGATTTGAAATTAGAGGAATTAGATCTCTTAAAAGATAATTTATCTGCGGAAATTTTTAAAAAAAAGAGAAGTAGTATTACTGAGAAAGCTTGTCTTTGTGTTGGTTTAGCTAACGCTTCCTATCTTGAGAATGATATTAAAATCAAAGGTCAAGCGCAAGGAGTTATTATTTGTCCTGGACCTAACATGGCTTACTTTAATCACGAAGTTTCTTTAGCTACAATGATGAAACATATTTATGGCAAAACTTCTATATTGAGTGTTTTAGATCGTCCTAATCTTTTTGTAAAAGAATTAAAAATGTACCTTGACTATTTAAGGAACGAAATAGACTCTGTTTCTGACGAACTTACTGCGGGCCAAATAAAAAAGTGGAACGCATTTAAAAATAATTTAATTATCGGAATTGGATATTACGAGGAATTGTTCTCTACTAATTCTTTTTTCGAAACAACTAAAAAGCAAATTTTAAACCAGTTTGATTTTTATAAAATAGAATTGTATAAAATTGAAATTCCACAATTAGTTTTGGCATCTTAACCATTAGATTAAATTTTTATCGTTGACTTTGTAGTAATAAAAAAGGAACTCGTATAAGTTCCTTTTTTTATTTTAAGAATATTTTGATTATGATTTCAATCGACATGATTTTACAGCACCATCAACCACAACTTCAGTCAAACCAAGAGCTGATAGGTTTTTCATGGCTTTGTCCCATTTTTTACCGCTCAGTTCTGATTTGGTTTTTAGTGCTCCAAATTCCATTATATTGCCGTTAGCATTCAAAATAGAAACAATTAATTTTTCGTCTTCTTCAAGTTGCACTTGTTTTTTCTCTGGTCTCATTTGTGGAAACAATAGTACTTCTTGAATCGAAGCGTTATTGGTTAGATACATAATCAAACGATCCATTCCTATTCCCATACCTGATGTAGGAGGCATTCCGTATTCTAGAGCTCTCAAGAAATCTTCGTCAATAATTCCAGTTGCTTCATCATCTCCTTTTTCAGCTAAACGCATTTGGTCTTCAAAACGCGCTCTTTGATCAATCGGGTCGTTCAATTCAGAGTATGCATTTGCAACTTCTTTACCGCAAACCATTAATTCAAAACGTTCTGTCAGTTCAGGATTATCACGGTGCTCTTTACACAATGGTGACATTTCCTTTGGATAATCAGTGATAAAAGTAGGTTGGATGTAATTTCCTTCGCATTTGGCACCAAAAATCTCATCAATTAATTTTCCTTTACCCATCGTTGCATTCACGTCAATTCCCATGCCTTTTGCAGCATCAAAAAGTTCTGCTTCACTTTTACCAGAAATATCAAAACCAGTAAAATGTTTAATAGAATCAGTCATTGTAACACGAGCATAAGGCGCCTTGAAATTAATTTGATGCTCACCAAAAGTAACTTCAGAAGTTCCATTTACAGCAACCGCGCAATATTCCAGTAGCTCTTCAGCAAATTCCATCATCCAGTTGTAGTCCTTATAGGCTACATATATTTCCATAGCGGTAAATTCTGGGTTGTGTGTTCTGTCCATTCCCTCGTTACGGAAATTTTTAGAAAACTCATAAACTCCTTCAAAACCACCTACAATTAATCTCTTTAAATACAACTCATTTGCAATACGCATGTACAATGGAATGTCAAGTGAATTGTGATGTGTAGTAAACGGACGAGCCGCAGCACCACCAGGAATAGGTTGCAAAACGGGAGTTTCTACTTCTAGATAACCAGCGTCGTTAAAAAAAGTACGCATCGCATTAAACAATTTTGTACGCTTAATAAAAGTTGCTTTTACATGTTCGTTCACGGTCAAATCTACATAACGCATTCTATAACGCAATTCAGCATCATTAAAAGCATCATGCACTTTTCCATCTTCATCAACCTTAGGTAAAGGCAGCGGACGTAATGTTTTACTCAAAAAAGTAAGTACATCGACACGAATACATTGAGCACCAACTTTTGTAGTAAATAATTCTCCTTCAATTCCTATAAAATCACCTAAATCAGTTAATTTTTTGAAAACCTGATTGTACATGGTTTTATCCTCTTCAGGGCATAAAACATCACGATTTACGTACAATTGTATACGTCCTTCGCTATCTTGCAGTTCAGCAAAACAAGCTTTTCCTTGGTCACGTACACTCATCAAACGGCCAGCAACAATAACCTTCTTACCATCTTCAAACTTTTCCTTGATCTGTTTCGAAGTGTGATTAACTGGAAAAAGATTGGCAGGATAAGGATTGATTCCTAAGTTGCGTAAAGATTGAAGTTTTTCTCTTCGGATGATTTCTTGTTCTGATAAGGCCATTTTGTGCTATTTTTTAAGAGCGCAAAGATACTGTATATGAAGCAAAGTAGCAAAGTGATACTATTTTTTTGGAGCTATTTCCAGCTTTCCGCTACAATCTTTTCATTCGCTCCCGCGAATAAAAAGGATTTTCACTTCAATCTGGGCTATAAATCCCACAAAATAGGTATATTCGTTTTTTAATCATGATCTCAAAAAGCAAATAATTGAAAACAAATTTTTTTATACTCTTATTAATTCTTTTGCTCACAGTAAGTTGCCAGGTAACGGAAACCCTATACATCAATGCTGACGGTAGCGGAAAAATAGAAATGGTATCCCTTCGCGATGAGCAAAGTTATATGCAGTTAGTGGGAGATAATTATTCTACTGAAGAGAAATATGTTGATAGCACTTATGCCTTCAAAGATTATATGACTCAATATGTGGAGAATTTCTAAAAACTTCCGTTAGCGGAAAAAAAAGTTTACAATAAATTCAAGGATGTTAGTGTTCACATTAAAAAAAGCCCTTTCGAAAAAGAATTTAAAACTACTATTTGGCAAAATTTCAAAAAAGTAGATGCTATCGCCGATCTACAAAAGACTGAGAACTACGCAGATAATTTAAAACATAATTATGCATTATCTGCCGAAGAGCATTATTATCTTATTTGGTACACATTTTATGGAGCTATTTTTAAGCGAATAGTAATAATTACTGATCCCATAGAATTAAAGAAACAGCAGGATCTTATTTCAGAAAGGAAAAGCCAACTCGCTAAATTTAATATCGTTCAGTCTTTTAATTTAGAGTATCATTTTCCAAAGAAAATAAAATCAGTTTCTACTCCAAATGCGAAAATTAGCGAGGATAAAAAATCAGTAAAAATTGTTTTCAAACTAGCCGATGCCTTACAAGATCCAATAAGTACAGCAGTAGAAGTAGTTTTAGAGTAGAGATTAGTAAATAAATTGTCACTTTTTCTTAAAGTAACACTGGTCATTAGCTAAAGGTTCCTATTAATAAACCTGACAGGTTTTGACATATAATTCAGTTCGGTAGTAATTCAACTTTTAGCTTGTATGTCTAACTTTTTTCAGCAAAAATAAAATTAGTGACATTACAATAAATCATTATTAGTGTAAATTCGTGCAAGTGGTGTCTAACTTTTTTTAAATAAAAAATTAGTGCCCTTACGCCTTAGTGGCAAAACAAAATAATTAATTGTATTTTTGCACTTCACAAATAAGTGAACAGAAGAATTAGTCTGTTCCTAGCAATGACCAATGAATAAAACTATCCAACTTCAAGATTTAGGTAACAAGGACTACAAAAAAACTTGGGAATATCAAGAAGAATTATTTAAAGGAATCGTTGATTTAAAAATTAGAAATAGGAGAGAGGAATTAGAGTTACCAACTCCAAATTACTTTTTATTTGTTGAGCATCCGCACGTCTACACGCTGGGGAAAAGCGGTGATTTATCTAATTTATTACTATCTGAAAAGCAACTTGAAGCTAAAGAAGCAACTTTTTATAAAATAAATCGTGGTGGCGATATCACCTATCACGGACCAGGACAAATCGTTGGTTACCCTATTCTAGACTTAGAAAATTTCTTCACTGATATTCATAAATATTTACGTTTTCTTGAGGAAGCTATTATCTTAACTTTGAGCGAATATGGTTTAGAATCAGGACGCAGCGAGGGAGAAACGGGCGTTTGGCTTGGTGTAGGAACGCCATTTGCAAGAAAGATTTGTGCTATGGGAGTTCGCGCTTCTCGTTGGGTAACTATGCATGGGTTCGCTTTAAACGTAAATGCCGACTTAGGTTATTTCGACAACATTATTCCTTGTGGAATTAGAGGGAAAGCAGTTACTTCGCTACAAGTCGAACTCGGCGTTGAAAAAGTTAATGAGGAAGAAGTGAAAGAAAAAATCTTAAAACATTTTAAGGATTTGTTCGAAGCTGAATTCATAATAGTGTAACAGCACGCTAATAACACTGATTTTACAGATTTCCACAGATTTCGTAAAACGCTTTGCACACTTTGCGCCTCCTTTATGAACTTTGCATTTAAAAAAAATGGAACGCTGACAATGCGGGTTTAAAGTATTCCAGCAGATTTAATCAAAGCTTTGCGTACTTTGTGCCTCCTTTGTGGACTTTGCGGTTAAAGGTCAAAGCATAATTGTTCCGGCAATAACCTAAAACTCATTCGATGGTATTTAGTCACTCCATATTTTCGGATTGCTTCTCGATGTTCTTTTGTTGGATATCCTTTATTTTTTTTCCAATTATACATTGGAAATTCTTCATGAATTTTATTCATATAATCATCTCGATACGTTTTGGCTAAAACAGAAGCAGCTGCGATACTCATAAATTTAGAATCTCCTTTAACAATACTAGTACTTGGAATCGATTTAAGAATTTCGATTTCACCTTGCGTAAATATCTTTCCGCTACTATTTAATATTCCTTTGTTTCTGATAAAAGGGCTATTTCCATCAACGATAATATATTCAGGCTGAGGAACTAATTTTAAAACGCATTCTTGCATAGCTTTTATAGAAGCGTTTAAAATGTTAATCGAATCTATTTCTGAAGGTTGTAAATGAGTTATCGCAAACGTTGTAGCGGATAATTCAATTAGAGGTCGTAAAATCTCTCTGCTTTTCTCTGAAAGCTGTTTACTATCATTTAAAATTTCATTTTTAAAATCTGGCGGAAGTATTACTGCCGCTGCTGTTACCGGCCCTGCAAGACAACCTCTACCTGCTTCATCGGTGCCCGCTTCTAAGTTTAAGGTGTAAAAGTATGAACTTAACATACATGTTTTTTATTGCAAATTAACTGATTTTTATGCATTTCAACGGTATTTTGTGGTTGAAAAAACACTAAAAATAAAAATGTTGTAAATATTTAAGTTAATTATTGTTTAATTAACAATTTATTAAGATGTTTGCGCCATAACTAATTCAAACAAAATAATATGAGATTAAAATTCAAATGGATCTTCACGCTACTGTTAGCGCTGTCTATCCAGTTTTCTTTTGCACAAGAGAAAATCGTTTCAGGTGTTGTTTCAGATGAGACTGGACCTATTCCTGGCGTAAACGTAATTGTGAAGGGTACAAGCAACGGAATCCAAAGTGATTTTGACGGAAAATACTCTATTAAAGCAAAAGCGGGAGATGTTTTAGTTTTCTCTTTTATAGGGATGAACAATTCTTCTGTAACCGTTGGTGCTTCAAGCACTATGAATGTGAAAATGACATCTTCATCACAAGCACTTGAAGAAGTTGTAGTGGTAGGTTACGGAACTCAAAAAAAGAGAGAAGTTACAGGATCGATTTCGCAAATTAAAGGAGATGCAATTGCAAATCTTGCGACTCCAAGTTTTGAATCTCAATTAGCTGGTAGAGCTGCAGGTGTTCAAGTAACAACTAACTCTGGAGTTATAGGACAAGCGCCTAGAATTAGAATTAGAGGTGTTGGATCTATCACATCTGGTAGTTATCCATTAATCGTTGTAGATGGTGTTCCAATTTTCACAGGTGATGTGGGTGGATATGCTAGTACAAACTCTTTAGGAGATATTAACCCAGCAGATATTGAATCTACTGAAGTCCTAAAAGATGGTTCTGCAACTGCAATTTACGGTTCTAGAGCAGCAAATGGTGTAATTTTAATTACAACTAAAAAAGGTAAAGGTGGTAAATTCAGAGTGAACTATAATACGTATACTGGAATTTCTCAACCAATTGACTATTTAGATTTATTGAAAACTAATGATTTCATTACAATTCAAAATGAAAAAAGAACAAACAGAGGAGCTTCAATCTTAGCTGTTGGAAATAAATTTGACACCAACTGGCAAAAAGCGGTTCTTCGTCAAGCTGCTGTTCAAACAGATCATAACTTATCTCTTTCTGGTTCAACAGAAAAAACAAACTACTACTTTTCTACAGGTTACAATACTCAAGATGGTATTGCAAAATCAAATAGCCAAACGCGTTACAACGTAAGAGCTAATGTAGATCAAAAAGTAAAAAGTTGGTTAAATGTTGGTGTTAACATGGCATTGTCTAGAAATGAAACTACAGGATTGAACAATAATGCTGGAGGTTTATCTGGACTTATGTTTAATGCAATGCGTCAATTACCTAACACTCCAGTGTATGATTCTACTAATCCAACAGGATTTAACATCACTGGTTCAACAGTTGGACAAGGCGAAAATTTATCTGTAATTGCAAATAACTTACCAAACATTGTTTATGTATTGGAAAATAATATCTACAAATCTAAAGTTGATAGATCATTAGTAAGTTTATTTGGTGATTTCAAAATTTCTCCAAGTTTAAGTTTCAAAACTCAAGGAAGTGTTGATGCTATTGGTACAGAAGGTTTTCAGTATTTAAACCCTATAAACGGTGATGGTGCAAGTGTTGCTGGAGCAGTTAGAAATAACTTTACAAACTTCACACGTTGGAATACTCAAAATGTATTGTCTTACAATAAAACATTTGGAGAATCGCACAACCTTAGTGCAGTAGCAATTTATGAAGTTCAAAAACAAAAAGTTAATTCTTTCTTCGGAGGAGGTAATGGTTTGTCTGATACTTTTTTCAACAAAGGTTTAATTTCAGGTTCATATGCAACTCAACTTTCTGGTGGTAGTATTACTGAAAACGGAATTATGTCTTATGCAGGTAGATTAAACTACAATTTTGCAGGAAAATATTTCCTTCAAGGATCTATTCGTACAGATGGTCTTTCATCTTTACCATCAGCTAACAAATGGGGAACTTTCCCAGGAGCTTCTGTTGGTTGGACTGTAAGTAAAGAATCTTTCATGAGTTCTTTAGAAGACGTAGTATCTGATTTCAAATTAAGAGCTTCTTATGCTGAGGTTGGTAATACAAGTATTGGTAACTATCCTTATTTAGGATTGTATAACAATGCAAAATATGCTGAATATAACGGTATTGGTTATTCTCAAGCAGGAAATGATCAATTGAAATGGGAAACTTCTGTGAAGTATGACTATGGTGTTGATTTATCTTTATTTAGAAATCGTTTGAAATTGACTTATGATTACTTTATCAACAATCAAAACGGATTGATTTTACAAGTTCCTCAACCATTATCTCTTGGAATCCCAGAAAACTATATTTCTAAAAACGTAGGTTCTTTAAGAAACTCTGGTCATGAATTCTCTCTTGAGGCTTCAGCTTTCAAAAATGAAAATTTTGAGTGGACAGTAAGTGCAAACGTATCATTTGTTAAAAGTAAAGTGGAGACATTGGTTAACGGACAAGATATTAACTTCGTTGATTCAGATACTTACAATACAGGTAACAACTTGTTAAGAGAAGGTGAATCTCCATATGTTTTATATGGTTTCAAGTACTACGGAGTGAACCCATCTAATGGTAATCCAGTTTTCTACAAAGGAGATGGAACATTAGTTCAAGGAGATATTAATTCTCAAGCATATAGAAAATTTGATCCAAGTAATCCAACTGATATTTCTGCAGCTTCTTCTTTAGGTGCAGCTGACAAATCAGTTTTAGGTAATATTTTGCCAACTTATTTCGGAGCATTCAATTCGAACATGGCATACAAGAATTTTGATTTAGGTTTCATGTTCCGTTTTAGTGGAGGAAATAAAATCAATAACTTAACTAGACGTGAGCTATTGGCACAAGGATTTAATAACAACGGTACTGAAATATTAGGAAGATGGCAGAGTGTTGCTAATCCTGGTGATGGATGGACTCCAAGATTAAGAGATGATAGAGAAACTACTATCAACATTAACCAAGCATCTAGCCGTTTTGTTGAAAAAGGTGATTATATCAAATTAGACAACGTGACTTTAGGTTACAACTTGCCAAAATCAGTTTTAGATAAAGTTGGTTTAGAAAAGTTCAGACTTTTTGTACAAGGACAAAACTTATTGATTATTACTGACTATAAAGGATTAGATCCTGAAATGGAAGTTTTAGGTAATGATTATAATGGAACTCCAAGATCTAGAATATTCAGTGTTGGTCTTAACTTAGGTTTCTAATTTTAAAGAATTAAAAAATGAAAAATATAAATAAATTTAAATCATTCTCGATTACTAAATTAGTAGTTCCGTTTGCAATGGTGTCACTTTTGTTTGCTTCTTGTAGCGAAGAAAGTATCATAGAATTAACCCCTTTTAACAGTGTATCAGAAAATGTTGCGTTTCAAACTCCAGCATTAATTGATTTATCTGTTACAGGAATGTATAACGCTGCTGAACTAGGAAACTATAATGGTGGTGGTTCAAGAGGTTATATCTTTGGATCGGCTTATATTCAACAAGGTGATAACAGAGGTGAAGATGTAGTTAATTTAGCTTCGTTTTACCAACTTACCTATACAGGAACATATGATGCTACTTCAGCGAATAATGTATACTACTGGGCAGATGGTTACCGTTTAATTAATAGAACGAACATCGTTATCGATGGTGTAACTAAAGCTGCTGCTGCAGGAGTTATTTCTCAAGAATTAGCAAATGACTATATCGGTCAAGCTAAATTTTTTAGAGCGATTACTCATAATGAATTGTTGATTCACTATGCAAGACCATTTCAAGATAATAATGGTGCAAACTTAGGAGTTCCTTATAGAGAAATTCCTTATTCTACTCCAGCAAATATTGAATTAGGTTTAGCTCAAGGTAGAAATACTGTTGCTGAGTGTTATACAAAAATCTTAAAAGATTTAGATGATGCAGAAGACTTGCTTTATTCTAAAACTAAAAGAGCAGGTGCTGCACAAATTGAAAGAATTACTAAAGAAGCTGCTATCGCTTACAAAACTAGAATCTATTTACACATGCGTAAATGGGATAAAGTTATATCTGAAGGTGTTAAGTTAAATGGTAAATATAACATGACAGCTAATCCAGATACTCCTTTTGCTAGTAATAGTTCTAATACAGAATCTATCTTTTCAATTGCAAATGGAGCTACAAATAACCCAGGTGTAAATGGATCATTGCCAAGTATGTATCACCCACCAATTCCAGCTGCGGCTAATGGACGTGGATTGATTGCTATCAGCCCAATTATTTGGAGAGATCCAAGTTGGTTAGCTGATGATAAAAGAAGAGTTGAAGGAACTATGGTTATCACAGGTAATGCTGGTTATTATCCAAATACAAAATTCACAAACAAATATAAAGATGCTGTGAATAAAACGGATTATGCTCCAATCATTAGATATGCTGAAGTTGCTTTAAATATGGCTGAAGCTTACGCTAGAAGTACAGATGTTGCTAACGGTTTAATTAAATTGAACGAAGTTAGAAACCGTTCACTAGCTAATCCTGGAACTCAGGCGTACACTGCAGCAAGTTTTGCTTCAAATGTAAATATGGTGAATGCTATATTAAAAGAGAGAAGAATTGAATTCATTTGTGAAGGACGTCGTTGGGCAGATATCACAAGATTACAAGGAGATCTTTTATTCCCAATTGCTGGTATTCCTGCAAAAGTTGCTAATGCTGGTTTCTCTACTGCAGCACCTGCTTTGGCAGCGTACGCTTTAGGTACTCCATACACTGGAGCTTTAGGTGTAAATGCATTTACTTATGATAACTTTAAATTTATCTGGCCTTTACCACAATTAGAACTAGATGCTAACGCAACTTTAAGAGTTCAACAAAATCCTGGTTACTAGGTAAAGTTAAATTTTCATTGCAAAACAATGAAAACGTAATTTAATATATATGAGCAGCTGTAAGAAGTATTCTTACAGCTGCTTTTTTTTGTTAAGAATAGAGTGAAGAATTGTTTCTCAAAGCAGAAAATTAAAGTAAAATATCTCTCAAAACAGTATATCTACGCACGCTTTTCGTATATTATTAAAGCCAAATTATATATATTTGTTAGATTGTGAATTCTTCTATTATTAATATTATATTTAAGAAATGTCACAGTAAAAACTTTTCAATTTTCTGAAAATAAGAATAAATCAATGAATAATTTAGAACAAAAAGAGAATACATGGTTGTTTGAGATTACGCCTAAAAATAAATTTTTTACAATTAATTTAAAGGAAGTTTGGCATTATCGAGATTTACTTTTTCTTTTTGTCAAAAGAGATGTGGTCACGATGTACAAACAAACGGTTTTAGGGCCGCTTTGGTATCTGATTCAGCCGTTATTTACCTCAATTACTTTTACGATTATATTCAATAATTTAGCAGGAATAAGCACAGGCAGTGTTCCTCCGTTTTTATTTAACTTAGCAGGAATAACGATATGGAATTATTTTACGGCCTGTCTCAACGGAACCTCTAATACCTTTGGTAGCAACGCAGGTATTTTTGGAAAAGTCTATTTTCCGCGATTAATTGTTCCGCTTTCAATTGTAATTTCTAATCTAATTAAATTCGGAATCCAATTTTTTATTTTTATTGTTTTCTATCTCCTTTATTACTTTCAAGGTGCTGCTTTACATTTTAACCCTGCGATTGTATTTTTTCCTTTTCTAATAGTTTTAATGGGTATATTAGGGTTAGGCTTGGGAATGGTAATTTCTTCATTAGTTACCAAATACAGGGATTTTAGTTATCTAATAGGTTTTGGAGTACAGTTGCTCATGTATGTATCTGCAGTGATGTACCCACTGGCATTGATTAAAGAAAAAATACCTCATTATGCTTGGCTGGTACAATACAACCCTTTAGCTTATGTTATTGAAAGTACTCGATACATGCTGTTAAATGTCGGTGAAGTTTCAGTTGTAGGACTAATTTATACAACTGTGGTAACAATAAGTTTGTTTTTAATAGGAGTTTTAATTTTTAATAGAACTGAAAAGAATTTTATAGATACAGTATAATCTTTTTAAGATGTACTGTTTAAGACATAATGATAGGTTTATTTTTTAAATAAAACTAACGTTGCCTAGGTAAAATAAAGTGTAATTTATCTCTTTCATTCCTGTGACTGAGTATGCGAAGCCATGTAAAATAGTCGCCTATTTGTGTTTATAAAATTTAGAAATTGATTTAATAAAAGTGTTAAAAGAGTTGATTTTTAATTATTCATAAAAGTGACCATCAAAAAACTGCACTTATAATAAACAGTCAACAAGTACCAGAAGTAACTCAAAGTAAATAATGGACAAAGAATTACGAAATAAGAAATTTAACATTCACTCCACTTCTTATGATGTTGAAGAGAAGAATGGAGATATTATTCTTAAAGCTGAAAATATTTCCAAACAATACCGCTTAGGCCAAGTTGGTACAGGTACGCTGAGTCATGATTTAAATCGTTGGTGGCACCAAATAAGAGGTAAGGAAAATCCATATCTAAAAATTGGCGATGTCAATGACCGTTCTACAAAAGGAAATAGTGATTATGTTTGGGCGTTACAGGATATCAATTTTGAAGTTAAACGAGGAGAAGTCCTTGGGATAATTGGTAAGAACGGAGCAGGTAAATCTACTTTGCTCAAGATATTATCTAAAGTAACAGCGCCTACCACTGGTAGTATAAAATCAAGAGGAAGAATCGCTTCCTTGTTAGAAGTAGGAACCGGTTTTAATGGTGAAATGACCGGAAGAGAAAATATATTTCTCAATGGCGCTATTTTAGGAATGACCAAAAAAGAAATTGCCTCAAAGCTTGAGGAGATTATCGATTTTTCTGGTTGTGAACGCTATATTGATACACCTGTAAAAAGATACAGTTCTGGAATGACCGTTCGTTTGGCTTTTGCGGTAGCCGCTTTTTTAGAACCCGAAATTTTGGTTATTGATGAAGTTCTCGCCGTGGGTGATGCTGAATTTCAAAAAAAGGCTATCGGTAAAATGCAGGATATTTCTAGAGAGGGCGGAAGGACTGTTTTGTTTGTAAGTCATAATATGGCGGCGGTCAACAGTTTGTGCACAAGGGTTTTATTAATTAAAGATGCTAAAATAGCTTTGAATGGAGAAACTGTAAGTGTAATAAATACATATTTATCTAGTGAAACTGATTATCATTCTTATTTGTCAAATATGAATATTTTTAATTATAATAAGGAAATTTTTGAACCATTGGAGTTTGGATTTAGAAATTATAAAAATGAGGCTATAAAAGAATTTGTTAAAAATAATGATGATTTAAATTTGTTCTTTAAATTCAAAATTAATAAATTATATGATGATTTTAATTTTGGAATTGCCGTTTATGATATTAATGAGCAATTATTGTTTTGGTCTTTTAATACTGACACAGAACCTTTGTTTAGGGTTAATGTTAAATTAGGACTTAATGAGATAACAATACAATTTCCAAAAAATATTTTAAATGAAGGAGAATATACTTTTCACTTCATTGCGAGTAGACATTTTAAATGTTGGCTTTTAGAACCTAATGTGAATTCACCAAGAGTCCAATTGAGAATACAGGGTGGATTGAGTAATTCAGATTTCTGGATAGCAAAACGAAATGGTATTTTAGCTCCAATTTTAAAATATCAATGTAATGATTAAAATTTCAATCGTATTACCAAATTTTAATGGTGGTAAGTATATAGAAAAAGCAATAGACAGTTTTTTATTTCAAGAATATGATAATAAAGAATTAATTATAGTTGATGCAAAATCTACGGATAATTCGCATGAAATTATAAATAATTATTCATCATTACACCATAATATAATTTGGGTCAAAGTAAATGACAACGGTATTTCAAATGCTTTTAATATTGGTTTAAAATATGCAACAGGAGATTTAATAGGTTATTTAGGGTGTGATGATATTATATATCAGAATTTATTTTCAATTATTAATTTTAATTATAGATATGTAAAATATGATGCCATTTATTTTAATTCTTATACTTATTATGTAAATGAAACGAAAATAATTTTAAGAGAATGTCCAGATTTAGAATTCAATATTGTTAATTTATTATCTTATGGAACGATTGTAGGATGGCAGAATATTTATTTCTCTAAAGAAATATATGACAAATACAATATAGATGAAAACAATAAAACATGTATGGATTACGAGCTTTATCTACGTATTTGTTTAAATGAAAGACTTTTAATTATTAAAAATAATAGTATAGGTACTATAAATTTTTTTGACAATAACATTTCATCTGATTTAGAAAGAACCCAATATAAAGAATGTGTTTCAGTAGCAAACTATTATTCTAATAAAATAAATTATAAAGGACATGTACTTGGTAATAAGAAAAGAAAAAAATCATATTACGAAAGAATAAAAATAAAATTCAAGAAGTTATTGCAATTTTTATAACAAAAAAATGGTCGTCATAAATTTAATAGGAGGTTTAGGAAATCAAATGTTTCAATATGCCACTGCAAAAGCAAAATCATTAGAAACGAAACAAAAGCTATATTTGAATCTTAAGGCGTTTGAAACTTACAACTTACACGAATACGGATTGTATCACTTTACACTAAAACAAAAAAAGTACAAAAATCCTTCCCGATTAAATCAGAAATTTATTAAATTATTTGGAAACAATTTTTTTTATAAAGAAGAAGAGTTTAATTATAATCCTTTGTTGTTAAAGGTAAAAGGAAATCCTCTTTTTTTAGAGGGTTATTATCAAAGTGAAAAATACTTTATCAAATATGAAAAACAAATTCGGGCTGATTTTAAAATAATTTCTCCTTTAAAACGAAAAACAATTGAAACGATTAATTATATGAAAATAGTTAATTCAGTAGCTATTCATATTCGTCGAGGTGATTACTTATTGCATGATATTCACAATACTGATAAAAGTAAGTATTATAAAGACAGTATGATGACGATAGAAGATAATGTGAATAATCCTGTTTATTTTTTGTTTTCTGATGATATAAATTGGGTTAAGAGTAATTTTACATCAAATTTTGAAACCCATTTTGTTGATTTTAATGATGCGCAAACTAATTATGAAGATTTAAAACTAATGTCCTCTTGTAAGCATAATATAATAGCTAATAGTAGTTTTAGTTGGTGGGGAGCATGGTTAAATCCAAACCCAAACAAAATTGTTATTGCACCAAAAAAATGGTTTAATGATGAAACTTTAAACTATCAGGATGTGATTCCTGAAAATTGGTTAAAATTGTAACTTAATTGAAAAGATTTAAGGTTTTACTGATTTAATATATTTTATAAAATGATTGTAAGAATTGAAAGATATTTTAAATACCCTGATCTAAAAAGACAAACCCCTAATTCATCTTATAAATGGAAAGAAATTACATTTACAGAAGAACTTGTAAAAGAATGTGATTATCTAGTAATTTTAGAATATCCTAAGAAAGATTTTTCAGTAAATGTTAATAATAATAATATTATTCATCTTTGCCTAGAACCATCAAATGAAGTTTCTAAATATAGACAATTTGCAAATAAATGTGTAAATATAAATTTTAATCAACTGGATATAAATAAGAACAATATTCTCTC
This sequence comes from Flavobacterium sp. PL12, assembly GCF_039123485.1. Taxonomy (NCBI): domain Bacteria; kingdom Pseudomonadati; phylum Bacteroidota; class Flavobacteriia; order Flavobacteriales; family Flavobacteriaceae; genus Flavobacterium; species Flavobacterium sp. PL12. The sequence continues at coordinate 113,064 of NZ_JBANDI010000001.1, read as the reverse complement.
TCAGGGTGCATTACCTTGGCATATTGATAAAGATTATGATTTCTTAAGTGCTTTAAGTAAAGATGAATTGTCTAAAGAGGATGAAATTGTTTGGATAACCAGTAACCAGAGAAGTTCAAAAGGGCATAAAATTAGAATGGATTTTTTGGATTCGATACAAAGTTTAGAATTTATCAATTTATATGGGCGTGGTATACGACCAATAGATGATAAATGGGATGTATTATGTAAATCGAAATATGCAATTGCTTATGAAAATTTTCAGAACGATTATAACTGGACAGAAAAAATAAGTGATTGTTTTTTAACTTATACAATGCCTTTATATTTTGGATGTAATCATATTGAAAATTTCTTTCCAAAAGATTCCTTTATACAAATCGACCCCTTTGACAAGCATATTGGTTTGTTTTTAAAAGAAGTTGTTGCTTCAAAAAAATGGGAAAATAATTTAGACGCTTTAGAAGAAGCTCGCAATTTAGTTTTAAATAAATATCAATTATTCCCTTTTTTATATAATCAGATTATGGCGATTGAGTCTGCAAAAGGGGCATATAAAAAAAACAAAAAAGAATTAATTTTCATTGAAGGAGGAAATAAATATTTTAATAATACTCCATTAAATGTTTCCATAGAAAAGTTTTTGTATAAGCAAATTTCTAAGATTAAAACAATTAAATTATAATTTTCATTGTAATTATAAAGTAATCTATTTTTAAATAAAATGAAAAAATGAAAAAAGCATTAATTACAGGGATTAATGGACAAGATGGTTCTTACTTAGCAGAGTTGCTATTGCAAAAGGGATATGAGGTTCATGGAATAATACGCAGAAGTTCTACATTTAACACTGAAAGAATAGAGCATTTGTATATAGAATCATTGATTCAAGATTTGCATAAGGATAAAAAAATTAATCTTCATTATGGAGATATGACTGATGCCACTAGTTTAATACGTTTAGTACAAGAAATTCAACCTGATGAAATATATAATTTAGCAGCTCAATCTCATGTAAAAGTTTCGTTTGAAATGCCAGAATACACTGCTGAAACTGATGGTGTAGGAACTTTAAGATTGTTAGAGGCAATCCGAATTTGTGGATTAACTCAAAAAACTAAAATATACCAAGCTTCTACTTCTGAATTGTATGGTAAAGTACAAGAAGTACCTCAAAGAGAGACAACACCTTTTTATCCTCGTTCTCCTTATGGCGTGGCAAAATTATACGCTTTTTGGATTACCAAAAATTATCGAGAATCGTATGGAATATTTGCCGTAAATGGTATTCTTTTTAATCATGAATCGGAACGCAGAGGTGAGACATTTGTAACTAGAAAAATAACTCTCTCAGCATCTAGAATTAAACACGGAATTCAAGATAAATTATATTTAGGAAACTTAGACGCTCTGCGCGATTGGGGTTATGCAAAGGATTATGTTCAGTGTATGTGGCTTATGTTGCAACAGCAAATTCCCCAAGATTATGTGATTGCTACAGGACTTCAATACTCAGTGCGTTATTTCTGTGAACTTGCTTTTAAACATGCAGGTATTGAATTAGAATGGCAAGGTAAAAATGAAAATGAAAAAGGGATTTGCAAAGCTACTGCTAAAATTTTAATTGAAGTAGATCCAAATTATTATAGACCAGCAGAAGTGGAAAGTTTATTGGGTGATCCTACAAAAGCAAGAACAGAATTGGGTTGGAATCCAAACCACACTTCAATTGAAGAACTTGTAAAAATTATGATGCAGCACGATTTGAACTATGTAGCACGATTTTTAGATAGAGATTCATTAAATAAATACGAATAAAAAAATGAAAATTCTAGTAACTGGAGGTAATGGAATGGTTGGTAAAAATATTTTGGAACATGAAAAAGCTATCCATTATTTTCTATTGGCTCCATCTAGTACCGATTTAAATCTTAGTGATTATACTTCCGTTGATAATTATCTAAAAGAATATCAACCTGATTTTATAATTCATTGCGCTGGATTAGTAGGAGGAATACAGGCTAATATTGCTAGACCAGTTGATTTTTTAGTTTGTAATTTAGACATAGGTAGAAACATAATTATGGCTGCAAAAAATAATGGAATCAAAAACTTTATGAATATAGCAAGTTCTTGCATGTATCCACGGGAAGCACAGAACCCATTACAAGAAGAATTAATTTTGCAAGGAGAATTAGAACCCACAAATGAAGGATATGCACTAGCAAAAATAGTAGCAACTCGTTTATGCGAATATATAGTTAAAGAAAATTCTTCTTTACAATACAAGACCATTATTCCCTGCAATTTGTATGGTAAACATGATAAATTTTCTAATAAAGATTCCCATATGGTACCAGCAGTAATTAAGAAAATATATGAAGCCAAACAGAATAAAGCTACTGAAATTGATATATGGGGTAATGGTTTAGCTCGAAGAGAATTTATGTACACGGAGGATTTGGTTGATTTTGTATATTTTGCATTAGAAAAATTTGACCAATTGCCACAAAATATTAATGTAGGATTAGGGTTTGATTATACCATAAATGACTATTATCAAACAATAGCAGGAGTAATTGGTTTTGATGGTAAATTTGTTCACGATTTGACAAAACCCATTGGTATGAGACAAAAAGTGGTAGACGTTACAAAACTTAAACAATTGGGTTGGGAGCATAAAACATCATTAGAGGAAGGCATAAAAAAAACAGTTGAATATTTTAAAATAGCTATTTTACATGATTAAATATTCATTAGCATCTTCTACTTGGGATGAAAAAGAGATCGAAGCCATCAATGGAGTTATCGCCAAGGATATGTACACCATGGGTGAAGGTGTAAAGCAGTTTGAAGAAAATTTTGCAAAATTTGTCGATTCTAAATATGCCGTGATGGTCAATTCGGGTTCATCGGCTAACTTAATTGCAGTTGCAGCTTTATTTTATACTAAAAATCCAAAATTAAAAAGAGGAGACGAAGTTATAGTACCAGCAGTTTCTTGGTCAACTACCTATTTTCCTTTATATCAATACGGACTAAAATTAAAATTTGTAGATGTAGATTTGCATACTTTAAATTTTGATTTAGAACAATTGAAATTAGCCGTTAGCGATCAGACTAAAATGATATTAGCCGTAAATCTTTTGGGTAATCCAAACGATTTTGAGGTAATTAAAGATATTATAGGGAACAAAAATATCATCTTAATCGAAGACAACTGTGAATCTATGGGGGCTGAATTTAAAGGTAAACAAGCAGGTACTTTTGGATTAGTAGGAACTTATTCTACTTTTTTTTCACATCACATGGCTACTATGGAAGGCGGATTGATTGTAACAGATGATGAAGAGTTATATCATGTAATGATATGTTTGCGTGCACATGGATGGACGCGCCATTTGCCAAAAGAGAATAAAGTTTCTAACAAAAGTGACGATTGGTTCGAAGAGTCATTCCGATTTATCTTGCCAGGCTACAATGTTCGTCCAGTAGAAATGAGTGGAGTAATTGGAGTAGAACAATTAAAAAAATTACCTTCATTTTTGGATCAAAGAAGAAAAAATGCGGCTCTTTTTGTTTCCTTATTCAAAGACAATAAAGATTTTTATATACAAAAAAATATAGATAATAGCAGTTGGTTTGGATTCAGTTTTATTATAAAACCAGAATCCAAATTAGATCGTCTCGAAATTGTAAAAGCATTAGAAAAAAATCAAATTGATTGTCGGCCAATTGTTACAGGCGATTTTACTAAAAACGAAGTGTTAAAATATTTTGATTATGAAATTTTTGGGGAAATGAAAAACGCACAATATTTAGACAAAAAAGGTTTTTTTGTGGGTAATCATCAAATTGATTTAACCAAAGAAATTATCCATTTACACAAGGTGTTAACTGCTTTGCAATAAAGTTATATGGAGAATAATCCCTTTATTTCTGTCTTAATGCCTGTATACAATTGCGAATTGTATATTAAAGAAGCTGTAGAGAGTATTCTTAACCAAACCTATACCAATTTTGAATTATTGTTAATTGATGATTGTTCTAATGATACTACATTACAAATTTGTAAATCTTTTCAAGACGAAAGAATTGTAATTATTGAAAAAGAAAAAAACACAGGATATACTAATAGTTTAAATTACGGTTTAGCCATTGCAAAAGGAAAGTATATCGCTAGAATGGATGGAGATGATATTAGTTTACCTGATCGTTTTGAAAAACAATTTGCTTTTATGGAAGCTAATGAAGATGTGGTGGTTTGTGGTACTTCTTTTTCAATAATTGGAAGCAATAAATTAATAAGAGTTCCTGAAACTCATAATGAAATAAAAGTTGGATTATTAAAAGAATGTAAAATAGGTCACCCAGCAGTAATGCTTAGAAAAAGCGTATTAGATAACTATCGAATTACTTATGATAAGTTAATGGAGCCTGCTGAAGATTATGATTTGTGGGTTCGATTATCTATTATTGGTAAGCTACATAATTTGCAAGAATGTTTATTAAATTATAGAATACATGAATTACAAGTTTCTAAGGTTAGAAATAGTAAACAAGAAGAGGCAGCTAATAAAATACGCTTAAAACTAGTCTCATTATTTGATAATTCCATTACTGATTGCCAGAAAGGAGTATATCTAAAAGCAATTAAAAACAAAGAATTACTAGATTTTAAAGAGTTTGAAATTTTGATAAATTTGAAACAGCAATTGTTTAAGAAAAATAAAAATGAATTTTTTAACACAGAAGAATTTTTACGATATTGGATTTCAATTGAAAGAACTTTTATAAGCCACTATTTTAAAAATAGAAAAAATTATTCAGTTTCAATATTTTTAGAGTATATAAGAGTTTTTAGTTTACTTTCCAGTACATTAAGTGTTAAGGAAACTATTAAACTATTTATTAAATCTTTAATACATCATAAAGTAAAATGAGTCCTTTAGTTTCTATCATAGTTCCTTGTTACAACCAAGCACAGTATTTATCGGAAGCTTTGCAATCCATATTGGATCAAACCTATCAAAATTGGGAGTGTATTATTGTCAATGACGGTAGTCCAGATAATACCGAAGCTGTTGCTCAAGAATGGCTTGCCAAAGGCTCTCGTTTTAAATATGTTTATAAAGAAAATGAAGGTTTAAGTAGCGCTAGGAATTCAGGAATTGAAATTGCAATTGGAGAATTTATTTTGCCTTTGGATGCGGATGATAAAATAGGAAAGGATTATTTGAAATTAGCTTTACAAGCTTTTGAAAACGATCAAACTTTAAAAGTGGTATATTGTAAAGCAGAAAAATTTGGACAAGTTTTAGGGATTTGGAATTTGCCTTCTTATTCTATAACAGAAATTGCTCGAAATAACTCCATTTTTTGCTCAGCAATTTATAGAAAACTAGAGTGGGAAAAAGTCTGTGGCTATGATACTAACATGATTTATGGTCTGGAAGATTGGGAGTTTTGGATTGCTATTTTAAAAGATGGAGGTAATGTGAAATGCATCGATTATATTGGTTTTTATTATAGGATAACTGCTGGATCAATGGCAAGAATAATTAATCAAGAGGAACGTTTTTTTTCAGAGAAATATGTTGCCATTAAACATTTAGATTTTATTCTAAAGAGTTATGATGAGCTACTTAAGGAAAACAATGAAATTGTTTATAAGTTAACTAGCGAGAAGTTTGTCAGTAATCTATTTACTAAAATGTTTTTGGGGTTTAAATTTTTTAAATAAATCCTAAATGGACATTTCAATTATTATAATCAACTTTAATACGGATGAATTAACGATTCAAGCTGTGGAATCTGTGTTTAAAAATAGCAGTGACTTGGATTTTGAAGTTATTGTTGTTGATAATAATTCAAGAGAAACAAAACTAGCTGAGGCGTTATCTTTGTATCCGAAAACTTATTTCTATCAATTGAATTCGAATGTAGGTTTTGGGAACGCCAATAATTATGGTTATTCAAAATCCAGCGGAAACTATATTTTTCTATTAAATTCAGATGCTTATTTAATCGATAAAAATACCTTTTCAACATTTGTTGATTATTTAAAAAAACATTCAGATGTAGCTTGTGTAGGTGGGAATTTGATGGACTTGAATCATGAACCCAATATTTCTTACGGTAATTTTTTGAGTGTTGAGCGGATGTTACACGATTTCGGGATAAAAAAAGCAGCAAATGATCATTATACGCAACAACTGTCTACGTCAAGGATTTGCTCCTTTACGGAACCAACCGCAGTTCCCTATATAACGGCTGCTGCAGTACTGATAAAGCGCGAAATTATTGAGAAATATGGATTGTTCAACCCTCAATATTTTATGTATCTTGAAGATATGGACATGTGTTATCGCTATAAAAAAGAAGGGTATTTAAGCGTTTTAATACCAGAAATCAGTATGGTTCATGTTGGAGGTCAATCCGGTTTGAATAATGCGACGTTCTCAAGATTTGTGAATAAAAAAATAGTATATAGTAAGTATCTTTTTCTTCAAAATGTAACCAATTGGCCAACAGCTTTTGGATTGTTTATGCTTGGAAAAACAATTCCAATTTTCAGAAGGATAGTAAGGAAATTAAAAAGCACATGAGAGAATCAAAAAAAACAGCCATATATTGTAATACTTGGGATGCTGATGGAGGTGGAGGTATTGTATATGTTTTGGCAATAGCCAAGATATTGACCACAAATGGTTTTGATACAACTGTTTTTTTTAATGACTCGATACTTTTGTCTGAATTACATGCTCGTTATGAAACCTCGGGACTAAAAATTAAAACCCAAAAGAGAAGTCATATTCCACTATTGTCACAGGTTCATTTTGCGATAAAGGAATGGTTTAATTTCGATATTGTTATACAACAATCGTTGGTTGGCCCACGACTTACTTTTGTAAAGGAATCCTATATTTTATGTGATTTTCCCATGGGAAAGCGAGAAACTATTAGTGAAAAAATTCGTTTTAGATTTTGGAAAAATACCATAGTCAATTCGGATTATACTAAACAGTGGGTGCAAAATTATTGGAAACGAGATGCTTTAGTATTATATCCATTAATAGACATACCAACTGAATTTAATTGTAATCGAAATATTGATATTGTTTGTATTGGGAGATTTAACAATGGAAGACGATCTAAACGGCAAGATGTTGTAATTTCTGTTTTTAAGGATTTGATTCAATTGGGTTATGAAGGGGTTAGGCTTCATTTAGTGGGTTATGTTCAGGATGAGAATTATGTTAATAATTTAAAAGATTCCGTTTTTGGATTTCCAGTTTTGTTTCATGAAAATTGTTTAGCAAAAGATAGAATTACACTCTTAAATAATTCGGCTGTATTTATAAGTGCTTGTGGATTTGAGAATAATGAAAAACTGGAGCCAATGCTTGTGGAGCACTTTGGAATTTCAGTTATTGAAGCAATGTCTTATGGTGCTATTCCGTTAGTTATAGGCAAGGGTGGGCATCTGGAAACGGTTGACAATAGAATAAACGGCTATCACTGGTCAACAAAAGAGGAATTAAAAGAAATATTAATTTTGTTATTTGAAAATCGTCAGTTGAGAGAAACAATGAGTAAAGAAGCATACTCAAAATCAATGGAATATTCATCTAAAAAATTAGAAGAAAAAGTATTGAAGGTATTTGTAAAACCTAAAATTTAAGAGTAGTATAAACCGTCAATTTATTTTAAAATAAAATAGTAGTTTTAATTATGAAAATTATTAAAAACATAAGTGCAGAAATCAAAAAAAAACTTAATAAGTTGCCTTATATTAGGGTTTTATATCAACAGAGTTTGAATTCGTGTTTTCCAAATGGACACTTTTATTCGCCAATAATTTTAATTGAAGAGGTGAAAAAAAGAGAAGTTGAAATATGGAAAAAAAGAGATATTGATGGGGTTTTGGGTATCGATTTAAGAACAGAAGAACAGAAACAACTTGTTCGAAAATTAATAAAATATTATCAAGAACTTCCTTTTAAAGCTGAAAAGCAAGCTAATATCAGATATCAGTTTGAGAATGGATCCTATTCTTATACTGATGGTGTAATTCTTTATTCAATGATTCGATACTCCCAGCCTAAGAGAATTATTGAAGTCGGTTCAGGCCATTCTTCGATGGTAATGTTGGATACGAATGAATTGTTTTTTAAGAATCAAATTGATTTGACATTTATTGAACCTTATCCAGAAAGATTGTATTCTTTAATGAAGGATTCAGACAAGGAAAAAGCGACTGTGCTTGAAAGTGATGTTCAACTAATTCCATTATCAGTTTTTGAAGAACTAGAGTCTGGAGATATTTTATTTATAGATAGTACTCATGTGTCTAAAACGGGAAGTGATGTAAATTATATGTTATTTGAAATATTACCAATATTAAAAAGTGGGGTGTTAATACACTTTCATGATGTTTTTTATCCTTTTGAATATCCAAAAGAGTGGGTGTTTCAAGGTAGAAATTGGAATGAAAACTATATTTTAAGAGCGTTTTTGATGTATAACGAAAATTTCGAAATAAAATTATTTTCAGAATACTTGCATACTCATCATAAAACTATTTTTGAAGAAATGCCATTATGTTATAAAAACCCTGGAGGCAATCTGTGGATTGAAAAAAAATAATTTCCTAAATTGCATTTCTTTACACCTCGTTGAATGGTAAAAAATAGAAATATTCTCCTTTGTTTCGGTACCCGTCCAGAGGCCATTAAAATGGCACCGCTTTACCACGAATTACAGCAAAATAATTTTGAGGTCAAAGTCTGCGTGACTGCACAACACAGAGAAATGCTGGATCAGGTTTTAGATTTCTTCGAAATAATCCCTGATTATGACCTCAATTTGATGCAACCCAACCAAACATTGAATGGATTAAGCGCCAAAATTCTTTCGGAAATAGACGTTGTTTTAACAAAAGAACAACCAGATTTGGTTTTGGTCCACGGGGACACAACGACATCTGCAATGGTAGCTTTGGCATCCTTTCATTTGGGTGTAAAAGTAGGTCATGTTGAAGCGGGCTTACGAACCTATAACAAGCAAGCTCCATTTCCTGAAGAAGTCAATCGCCAAATTTCGAGCCGAATTGTAGATTTTCATTTTACACCAACTCAACAAGCTACTCAAAATTTGTTGCAAGAGGGAATTGCTAAAACCGCAATAATTCAGACAGGAAATACAGTTATTGACGCTTTGCTGTGGACGGTTAATAAAATAAGTAAAGAGGAATACTTACATCCAGAAATTGAAGAACTAAAGAAGTTAATTCCACTACATAAAAAAACATTATTAGTTACCGGACATCGTAGAGAGAGTTTTGGAGAAGGGATAAAGAATCTTTGTGAGGCATTATTAGAAACCGCCAAAAGAGACGACGTTGTTATAGTGTATCCTGTGCATTTAAATCCTAATGTGAAGGATGTAGTTTATGAATTGTTATCTAAAAAAGAAAATATTCTATTGATTCCTCCAGTTTCTTATCCTGCTTTTGTGTGGTTAATGCAACAATCGTTTATCATTGTCACAGATTCAGGAGGAATACAAGAAGAAGCACCATCATTAGGAAAACCAGTAGTAGTAACGCGAACAATTTCCGAAAGGCCAGAAGGAGTAAGTGCGGGGTTTTCGACTTTGGTAGGAACTGATAAAAATAGAATTGTATGTACTATTCAAAATCTTTTAGATAATTTCGTTGGTTTTGAAAAGAGCAATAATCCTTATGGGAATGGTTGTGCATCAAAACAAATTGTTGACTATTTATTAAAAAAATGATAAAAAAAATACTTGTTGTAGTCGATTCTATAAATATTGAGGACAGTAGCGGATCAAAAGCTAATGTTGTGTTTATTCAGAATTTGGCTGAAGCGGGATTTGAAGTTTTAGTGTATCATTACACAAGAATGAATATTAAATTAAAAGGTGTTTCTTGTTATTCAATTCCTGAAATAAAATACAGTCCACTCTATTTTTTAAGCCGATTGCAAAGAGTTTTACAACGCCATTTGAAAGTGAATTTTAATCCTTATTTAGAAGGCTTTTTTGGGTTTTCCTTTACTTTTTTTAATGACACTAAAATCATTAGTAAAGCTTTAAAAAAGAATATATTTCTGCCAGACTTAATTTTGACATTGAGTAAAGGAGCAAGTTTTAGACCGCATTATGCTGTTTTACAAATCCCTGAATTTCATGATAAATGGATGGCTTATGTTCATGATCCGTATCCTTTTCACTATTACCCAAGACCTTACAATTGGATAGAACCGGGATATAAACAAAAGGAGGATTTTTTCCGAAAGGTCTCGCTAAAATCTAGCTATAGTGTATTTCCTAGTCAGTTATTAAAGGAGTGGATGGGAAGTTATTTCCCAAATTTCATTAAAAACGGAATTGTCATACCGCATCAAAATGGAAATTATATTATTCAAGACAAATCATTTCCTGATTATTTTGATTCCTCAAAATTTAATATACTCCATGCTGGTAATTTAATGCAAGAAAGATCTCCTAAAGGATTGATTGAGGGTTTTATGTTATTTTTGAAACAAAATCCTGAAGCAAAAAAAGAGTCTAAATTAATTTTGGTAGGTAATGCTTCCGATCATTCGGAAATGCTCAAAGGCTACGGAAATGAGCCTGAAATTTACATTTATAATGGGAATATTGCATTTGATGTTGCTTATAATCTTCAAAAAAATGTTTCTGTAAATGTTATTTTAGAATCAAAATCTGAAATAAGCCCCTTTCTTCCAGCTAAGTTTCCACATTGTGTAGAAGCTAATAAAAAAATAATTTCTTTAGCTCCTTATTACAGTGAAACAAGGCGATTATTAGGAAATGATTATCCATATTGGGCTGAAGTAGATGAGGTTGATAAAATTGCTGCTATTATTACTTCATTATTTAAATTATGGAAGCAAAATCCTGTGAATTTTTTTTTGAATAGAGAAGATTTAATAAATTATTTATCAGCTGATTATTTAAAAAGAACAATTTTAGATTTAAAAAATATCAATTAATAATGCGGAATCCTTTTTTTTCTATACTTATCACTACCAAAAATCGTAAAGATGATTTAGCATTTACATTAGTTAAAATCCAACATTTATTAATTAGAGAAGAGGTCGAATGTATTATTTGCGATGATGGCTCTACAGATAATACAGTATCATTTTTACAATCCAATTATCCAGAAATTCAATTAATTCAAAATAAAAAAAGTGAAGGGTTAATTTACAGTCGCAATAGACTCATGAGCATAACAACGTCTGAATTTGCTATTTCAATAGATGATGACTTGCATTTTGTTACAGAAAATCCTTTAGCCATTATTCAAAAAGCTTTTGATGCGAATCCCCATATAGGATTGTTGAGTTTTAGAATTTTTTGGGATTTAGAAGCACCAGAAAGCATAGAATGTAATGAGGTTTCACATCGGATGAAAAGTTTTGCAGGAGGTGCAAATGTATGGCGAATGGCTGCTTGGCGAGAGGTTCCAAATTACCCAGCTTGGTTTGTGTTTTATGGAGAAGAAGATTTTGCATCGTATCAGTTATTTAAAAGCAAATGGGAAATTCATTATTTACCCGAGGTTTTAGTAAATCATAGAGTAAATGTTAAAGCTAGAAAAAAAGACACCGATTATAGTTTGCGTTTGCAACGTTCCTTACGTTCGGGTTGGTATCTTTATTTTTTATTTTATCCAATTCCAGTTATTCCTCGAAAATTATTTTATACACTTTGGATTCAACTTAAAACGAAAGTGTTAAATGGTGATTTGAAAGCATTAAAAGCAGTTTTGTTAGCTATGTTAGATGTTTTGTTGGCTATTCCAAAGATTATTAAAAATTCAAATAGGCTGTCAATGAAAGAATATAAGGAATATCAGAAACTAGAAGAAACTAAATTGTATTGGAGACCAGAGGATAAATAAACTGTTATATGAAAACCATCGCAATAATTCCAGCACGAGGAGGGTCGAAAAGATTACCTCATAAAAACAGATTGGCATTAGGAGGTATCCCTCTTATAGTACATAGCATTTTATATGCGCAACAGCACGATTTTATTGATGAGATTTATGTTTCAACAGATGATGAGGTAATAAAAAATATTGCATTGCAATATGATGTTAAGGTAATTGACAGACCAGTTGCTATTTCAGGAGATGTAGAGCCAACAGTTTCCGCACTTAAAAATGTATTAGAACAAATAGCAGAAGTGGTAGAGAATGTTATTTTGTTGCAACCCACAAATCCATTACGTCCAAAAGAATTATTAAAGGATGCTTTTGAAGTCTATCAAAAAAACAATTGTGATAGTTTATTTACAGTTACTAGAAATCATCAAAAATTAGGAAAGCTTAGTAATGGTGTTTATATTCCATTTAACTATACAATAGGACAACGTTCTCAGGATTTAGAACCTTTATTTTATGAAAATGGATTGCTTTATATAACAAAAGCAAATTTGATTAAAGAAGATATAATTATTTCTGATAAAGCTTTCCCGTTTGAAGTAGATCATATTTTTGCCAATGTTGATGTCGATACAAAAGCTGATTTAGATGATGCAGAGTATTTATACAATAAACTCATAACTTATAACTCATAATTTTATTTATGAATCCATACATAGAAATCGCAGGTAGGAAAATAGGTTTAGATTTTCCACCTTTAGTTATTGCTGAAATCGGGATTAATCACGAAGGTTCTTTGCAAACAGCCAAAGAAATGGTTGACGCTGCAAAAAGAGCAGGTGCTGAAGTGGTAAAACATCAAACGCATATTGTAGAAGATGAAATGAGTGGAGCTGCTAAAAAAGTGATTCCAGGCAATGCGGATGTTTCTATTTATGAAATAATGGAACGTTGTTCACTCAATGAAGCGGACGAATTAGAATTAAAAAAGTATGTTGATAATAAAGGAATGATTTTTATATCAACTCCTTTTTCTCGCGCAGCAGCCGAAAGATTGAAAAAATTTGATATTCCCGCCTACAAAATTGGTTCAGGTGAGTGTAATAATTATCCTTTATTAGAACACATTGCTTTGTTTGGTAAACCTGTTATTTTGAGTACAGGAATGAATACGATCGAAAGTGTTCAGAAAGCAGTAGCGATATTTGACAAACACAATGTTCCAGTAGCTTTGTTACACACCACCAATTTATATCCAACACCAATTCATTTGGTGCGTTTTGGTGCAATGGTCGAATTGTATGAAGCTTTTCCAGACAAAGTCTTCGGATTATCAGATCACACGTTGAATAATAATGCTTGTTTAGGAGCAGTAGCTTTGGGAGCGAGTATTTTAGAACGTCATTTTACAGATCACATGCAGCGTACAGGTCCAGATATTGTTTGTAGTATGGATGAAAAAGCCTGTCAAGAATTAATTAACTCTTCAGCCGAAATAGCATTGATGCGTGGTGGAACTAAAAAACCAGCAGACGAAGAGCAAGTCACAATTGATTTTGCTTTTGCAACGGTTTGTTCTATAGCAAATATTAAAAAGGGGGAAGTGTTTTCTAAAGAAAATATTTGGGTAAAACGTCCAGGAACAGGAAAAATACTAGCGGAAAATTTTAGTGGTATTCTTGGTAAAATTGCTACAAGAGATATTGAAAATGATGAACAATTAGATTTTAATGATTTTGAATAATGAAAGAATTTGTAGCTTTTTTATTGATTAGGGTTTATAATAGTAAAACAATTCTTGATGAAATTATACTTTCAGCATTTGATAAAACTGTTGCGGACGTTCAGTATCATTTTCCAAATTTATCAACTGCCGATATTGAAACTAGTATAAAATCGAATAGTAATGAATTGGCAATCTTTTTATATAGATTAGGTAATGAAATTCATAAACATGGTTTAGAAGAGTTGAAACCTCAAATACATTGGTTATTAAAAGAATTATGTTGCTGTGAAATTTATTTCAATAACATTATTGATGTAGGTTTTTACATTGTACATGGTCAAGGAACTATTATTGGAAGCAGAAATACAATTGGAAAAGGATTTATTGTTCATCAAGGTTGTACTATTGGACATAAAAAAAATGGTCATGGTGATGGCAACAAGATTGGTAATAATGTTACCATATATTGTAATTCTTCAATAATAGGAGAGCTTACAATTGGTGATAATGTTATTATTGGAGCTCATCTATTAATAAATAAGGATATTTCTGATAATAAAATAATTACAATAAATACTTTAAACTAAATTGAAAAAAATTCTTTTCCTAACAGGAACACGAGCTGATTTTGGCAAAATAAAATCATTGATTTCAACTCTTGATAGGGATCAAGATTTTGAAGTTTTTGTTTTTGTTACAGGAATGCATTTGCAGGAGCAATATGGATATACCCTAATTGAAATTGAGCGCTGTAATTTTAAAAACATTCATACTTTCGAAAATCATACTCATGAGACTACGATGGATTTAACTTTGGCAAAAACCATCGAAGGGTTGTCGGCTTACTGTAAACAGGTCAAACCTGATTTGATTGTTGTTCACGGCGATAGACTAGAAACTTTAGCAGGTGCTATTGTAGGTTCTTTAAATAATATTTTGGTAGCTCATATTGAAGGAGGAGAATTATCAGGTACTGTGGATGAATTGATTCGTCATAGTGTGAGTAAATTGAGCCACATACATTTTGTGTCTAATAATGAGGCCGCTAAAAGATTGAAGCAAATGGGCGAAATAGAATCTGCCATTTTTACCATTGGTTCACCCGATATTGATATTATGTTTTCGGATAATTTGCCTGATTTATCGATTGTAAAAAAATACTATGATATTAATTTTGAAAACTATGCCATTGTAATGTTTCATCCTGTTACGACCGAGGTAAATCAGATGCAATCGTATGCAGAAACTTTTGTAAAATCATTAGCAGCCGATAATCATAATTATGTAGTTATCTATCCAAATAATGATTTGGGAAGCCAATTTATAATAGAAGAATATAAAAAATTAAAAGACAATTCCCGATTCCGGATTTTTCCATCACTACGGTTTGAATATTTTTTGACACTATTAAAGAATAGTCAGTTTATAATAGGTAACAGTAGCGCAGGAATTCGGGAAGCACCTTATTATGGAATTCCAATTATTAATATTGGAACTCGTCAACAAAATAGAGCAGTTCAAGCCGATATTATTAATGTTAATTATGGATTTCAAGCAATCAAAGAAGCTTTATCAGTTATTGATACTCATAAAATTAAAAGGTCAGATGCCAGTTTTGGAAAAGGAAATAGTACAGCATTATTTCTCGAGTGTCTTAAAAAAGAGAATATTTGGCAGTTGAATCACCAAAAACAATTTAGAGACAGAGAATGAGTTTTTTAAAGACAATTAAAAATTGGTACTATATTTCTTTAAAGGTAAAAAGTAGGCTTCTAATTGGTAGACCTGTTTTAGTAATGATGTATCATAGAATTAATAATTCCGTTGGAGAAAAATTAACAGGATTGTCAGTTGATATTTCTAATTTTGAAAAGCATTTACTTTTTTATAAAAATAATTTTCATATTCTAAGACTAGAGGAAGAGTGGACTTCTCTAAAAAAAACTGGACTTGTAATTACGTTTGATGATGGTTATGCGGATAATATTATAAATGCATTACCGCTATTAGAGAAATATCAGCTACCTGCAACCATTTTTGTAACGACTTTAAATATAGACTCTAGAGACGAGTTTTGGTGGGACCGTTTGGTTTTTGATTATTCCAATTGCAAGGAATCATTTTATGTTCCCAATCAAAATAACGCAATTTTAAAATCAAATCGTTCCTATACGTTTCTTACGGATTGTGTTCATGCATTGCGAAATGAAAACAAAGAGGAATGGTTTTTAGCTTTTGAAAAGATAAATAATATCTCTTTTTTACATAGAGAAGGATTTCGTTCATTGACAAGATCAGAGTTGAAATTGTTATCAGAGCATCCTTTGATTTCAATAGGAATACATACACATAACCATTACTCTTTGGGGACTTTGAGTTATGAAGAGCAAAAAAAAGAGTTGCAATTATCGATACAAAACTTAAACGAATTAACAACTCAGAATATAAAATATCTGGCTCTGCCTCATGGTTCCTATAATCAAGATACAATTGAGGTTATGAATGATTTGAATTTGTCAGCAGTTTTATTGGCTAATAATTATTATTCAAGTAGTGAAAATAAAGCCAGTAGAAAAATTTATAGAATTTTGATGCCTAATATTAAGGATAATGAATTAAGAAATTATATTAAAAAATATGATTTTAAAATTTGGTAGTAGAAAGTTCTAATATAGAAATACTTTCGACAATTGTAAATTTTCAATTATATGAAAAAACTTCTCAATTATCTCCCTAAACATTCAGAGATTGAAAGAAAAGGGAATTGAATAGCTAATTATGACAGATGAAGTTATGATTTTTAATAATAAATAATTTTATGCCATACTTGTTATGCTAGAAGTTATGGTTTAAGTGAAAAACATACCAAAAGAATAAATAATTTATTAGGTAAAGCTTTAAATTTTGAAATTAATAGAAAAGAGCAAAAGTCGAAAATTATTTTTTACAAAAAGAAAACATTTGCAATTGAACAAATGATTAAAAAACAGTATCGGCGAATTTGTTTAAAATTAAAGTAATGAAAAAACTAGCAATAGTTATAACAGACGGAGTAGGATTTAGAAATTTTATTCTAAGTGATTTTCTATCTGAAGCGGAACAGCAATTTGATGAGGTAGTTATTTTATCTTGTTTGCCAGCATCTGTTTATGATGGTTTTCTGCAAAAAACAAGAGTTTTAGAATTAGTCGTTTTTGAAGAAAAATTCCAAACTTGGTTTTTTAGGAAAGCTAAAGAAGTAGCGCATTTGCAACTGTATAAAAAAGGTAATTTTGGAATTACAGATAATTTAAAAGCAAATAGGTCAAAAACAAAAACTCCGAGAGGATATGCTTCTCGATTTATTTTTAAATGGACTTCACTATTTCATTCGGAAAATTGGATTCAGCGATATACTAAATTGCAACAATTCTCTTTTAAAAATAATGCAATTGTAAAAGAGTATAAAACAATTTTACAAAAAGAACAATTTGATATCTTGTTTTTTACCCATCAACGGCCTCCATTTATTGCACCCTTGGTTTATCAGGCAGAGAAATTAAAAATAAAAACTGCTTCTTTTATTTTTAGTTGGGACAATCTGGCTTCGAAAGGGAGAATGGCGGCTGACTTTGATTACTTCCTAGTTTGGAGTGAATTGATGAAGACTGAATTACTACATTTTTATAAAAAAGCTAATGCTGAGGATATTGAAGTTGTTGGTACACCACAATTTGAGCCTTATGTTTTGGAACGATATAAAGTTACGAAAGAGGATTTTTATACCCAATTTAATTTAAATGCTGTAAAAAAAACTATTTGTTTTAGCTGTGGTGATATTTCGACAAGTAAGAATGATGAACTGTATATAACTGTAATTGCCGAAGCTATTCAAAAAAGTAAAATTCCAGATGTGAATTTTTTAGTTCGAACTTCTCCTGCTGAAAATCCCATTCGTTTTGAAAGCTTTGTTGCCAAATATCCTTTCATAAAATGGAATTATCCCAAATGGCATTTATCTAGAAAAGGACATCAAGAGGAATGGTCACAACGAATTCCATCAAAACAAGATGTTATAGATTTAAGGATTATTTTAGAATATTCTGATTTAAATATTAATATGTTGTCTACCATGAGTCTGGATTTTATGCAATTTGACAAACCAGTAATTAATCCTGTTTTTGGTAATAATGAAAATGGACTTTATGATGACCAACGCTTTTTAGAATATCCGCATATTGAATACGTTGTTAACTCCAAAGCCAGTCAAATTGTTAAGACGGAACAGCAATTAATAGATGCCATAAATTTATATCTCCAAAAACCAGAAACCGATACAGAAAAAAGAAAAGAATTAATTCAACTGCAAATCGGAAAACCGCTAGAAGGAACATCTAAACGAATCATTCTAACACTTTTAAAATGGGTATAAATACAAAGAGAATAGATTTACTAGACAGTTTTAGAGGTTTGGCAATATTAGGTGTGCTGTTTACTCATTTATTCTATAGATGGAATGATGCTACTTACCCTTATTTATATGCAAATCTATTTCATTATGGTTTTAAGGGAGTACCTTTTTTCTTTATGATTAGCGGGTTTGTAATTTGTTATACTCTTGAAAATACATTAACATTTGTTGACTTTTGGAAAAAAAGATTTATTAGATTATTTCCTTCCATGTTTATTGCCAGTTCTTTAACCTTTGTTTTTTTGTTGGTTTTTGATCAAGAAAAAGTATTTCCTAATAGTCATTTATTCAGGAATTATTTAGTTAGTCTTACTTTTTTATTACCGAATATTTTTGACTTTATTTTTTCTAAAAAAATACACTTTAGCTACATAAATTCAAGTTATTGGAGTCTTTGGCCAGAAATTCAATTTTATTTATATGCAAGTTTAATTTACTTTTACAATAAAAGTAAGTTTTTCAATAACTTTTTAGTTATTTCAAGTTTTATAATTTTAGTATTTGGTTTTATTTCCTATTTTGATTTCGATAAGAATGTAATTTTTGAAAAAACAGTTAATTTATTTTCACTTATTAAACATCTTCGATTTTTTTTTATTGGCGCATTGTTTTATCAATTGTTTAGTAAAATGAGGAAAATTAGGATAAGATATTTGATTGCTGTCCTAGCAATATATTACCTTACCTTTTGGATTTCTTACAATAAAGTAGAAATAATTTCTACTTCAATAATGTATATTCTTTTTCTTATTATGGTTTTTGCTCCAAATTATTTATTTTTTTTAAATAATAAAGTATTAATTAAAATTGGGTATTCTTCTTATTTTTTATATTTAATTCACGAGTATATTGGGGTTGTTGTAATAAAAAAGATAGTTAATTTATTTTATCCTTACAGTTTTATTGCACCATTATTGATGATTATTTTGTTTATAATCTTAAGTATTAAATATTCAAAATATATTGAAATTAAAATAACAATATTTCTACGAAAGTTAATTTTTAAAATACGTTTAAATGAAAATAGCCATACTTTGTAATTACGAACTCTTGCCCGAGCGAGTAGGCGGCATGGATTATTTTTTTTGGCAGTTTGATGCAAAATGCAAACAAAATAACATTCACGTCGATTGGTTTTTTCCAAATCAATCCAGTCATGGCGATTATGCTAAATTAACGATTTTGGATGCTAAACATCAAAATCTAGAATCTTTTTTTCTAGAATATTGTTCCCAAAAACATTCAAAATATAAGTATGTAATTACTCATTTTATAGAATTATGTACGTCTTTTTTTAAAAAAGTAAAAAAGTTTTCAGACACAAAAATTATTGTAATTGATCACAATCCAAGACCTTTGAACGGTTATTTTTTTGTGAAAAAAATAAAGAAAAGAATCAAAGGTTTATTGAATTCTAAATACATTGATACTTTTATTGGAGTTTCTGAATACACAAAAAAAGAGATAGTTAAAGATTTTGGTTTTCAAATAAAAAAGAAAACTAAAGTAATATACAACGGAATTAATATAGAAAGCATTCAAGTAAGAGCGAAACGAAGTAACACTAAACCAAGTTTTTTAACCGCTTCACACTTGCGTCAATCCAAAGGAATTCAAGATTTGATTGAGGCAGTTTCATTATTGCCTGAAGACATAAAAAAGGAAATTGTTATTGATGTTTATGGTAATGGTCCATATGCTTATAAATTAAAACAACATGTCAAAAGTTTGTCATTAGAAAATTGTTTTAATTTTAAAGGAAGCAATTCTGAATTAAAATCGATTTATTGTATTTATGATTATTTGATTCATCCCTCTCATGAAGAAACTTTTTGTTATAGTGTTGTTGAGGCTTTAGCAGCGAATACAAAAGTAATTACAACTCATGAAGGTGGAAATGTATTATCAATTATTACTCATTTGGAAAATGGTTTTTTATTCGATTCAAAAAACACAAAGCAACTATGCAATTTAATTATTCAAGTTTGGAACGGTACTTTTGAAAACACTAAAGAAACAAGAACTTATATAGAAAATAATTTTTCTTTAGAACGTATGGTTCAGCAACATTTTGCCTTACTTAATCCATAATTAATTATAAATTTGTTCATCAAATTACGCTAATCTATTTATGTTTTTCAATTCCTTTGCTTTTGCTATTTTTCTGCCTATTGTTTTTATCTTGTATTGGTTTGTATTCAATAAAAATAAAAGCACTCAAAATGCGCTATTAATCATAGCGAGTTATTATTTTTATTCTTGTTGGGATTGGCGTTTTTTATTTCTGTTAGTATTCTCTACATTTTTAGATTATTATACAGGGATTCAAATTGAGAAAGCCAAAAAAGAAAGTATTCGAAAATTTTGGTTTTGGTTAAGTATCAGTGTCAATCTTGGTTTTTTAGGTGTTTTAAATATTATAATTTCTTTGCTGATTCCTTTTCGGATTTACTCAACGGATTCGGCATGCGAACGAGCCCTTTGTTACTGCATGTCATTCTTCCAGTTGGGATTTCTTTTTACACTTTTCATGGTTTATCGTATGTAATCGATATTTATTTAAAAAGGATTAAAGCCGAATACAACTTTGTTGATTACTCTTTATTTGTAAGTTACTTTCCATTATTGGTGGCAGGTCCCATAGAAAGAGCTACACATTTATTACCACAAGTAAAAATAAAACGAGAGTTTAATTATCAAAAGGCCAAAGAGGGAATTTTTCAGTTTATTTGGGGATTAGTCAAAAAGGTCGTAATTGCAGATACTTGTGCAACTTATGCCAACCCAATTTTTGATAATTATTCCTCCATGAATTCCCTATCATTACTATTGGGCGCGGTTTATTTTGCCTTCCAGATATATGGTGATTTCTCTTGTTATTCTGATATGGCCTTGGGAATGTCTAAGTTGTTTGGTATCGACTTGCTCAAGAATTTTAATTACCCTTATTTCTCAAGAGATATAGCCGAATTTTGGCGTCGTTGGCATATTTCATTGTCTTCGTGGTTTAAAGATTATTTATACATTCCTTTAGGCGGTAGCAAAGGAAGTAAGCTAATGCAAGTACGAAATGTATTTATCATTTTTGTTGTTAGCGGTTTTTGGCATGGAGCCAATTGGACTTATTTGGCCTGGGGATTTATTAATGCTGTCTACTTTCTACCCCTATTATTGTTGAAGAAAAATAGAAATAATATGGAGAGTGAAGATTTAAGCTGGAATGTTGAATCTATTAAAGTGCGATTAAGTATTATTTTAACTTTTTTACTTACGTGCATTGCTTGGGTTTTTTTTAGAGCCAAAAGCATTACTGATGCGGTATTGTATTTAGAAAGAATTGTTGTAAACGGTGACTTTGCCTCACAAAACCTTTCTAATGAAAGATACAACTATGAGTTGTTGTTAATGATTGGTTTTTTTGTTTTGGTAGAATGGAATAACAGAACCAAAGTTGAACCTATTTCTGGTAACTATTCGTATTTAAAATTGACATTGTGTTTGGCCGCAATTATTGCGCTTGGAACGTATTCGGATCATAAAGAATTTATTTATTTTCAGTTTTAAACAATAGAGATTGACTTAGTATTGTTTTTAACGTGTTTTAATTTTAAAAAAGTAAAATGAAGAAATTTTCGCACCTGGTTATATTTATTTTCGCAATAGTAATAGTATTGTTGTGTGTGCTAGACTTAATCTATACCAAAGTCTATTTAAATTCTTCTACTAGAGGTAAAATAGATTACGTATTCAATTCTACGAAAAAGGATTATGATGTGATTATCTTAGGTTCTTCAAGAGCAAATAATCATTTTGTGTCAAAAATGTTTGAAGATAAAGGATTGAAAACTTTTAATTACGGAATGAGTGGCGGACATTTGTTTGAAGCCGATTTATTATTGCAATTAATGATAGAGCGTAATTATCAAATTAAGAATGTAATTCTTGAAGCCGATTTAAATTTATCTAATGATAAAAGAGCGGACGGAATTTCCTCTAAATTTTTGCCGTATTTGCATGATTCCGAGAGTATAAAAAAACACTTTTCTAAAGAGGAAGATTTTAATTATTTATATTACATTCCATTTTATAGATACATACAGTTTGATCCTGAAATTGGATTTAGAGAAATGTTTTTTCAGAGTATACATAAAAAGACAAGTCATTTACAAAACTTAGGATATCATGCTTTAGAAAGTGGGAAAAAAGGGAATATGAAAAACAACTTAACAAGTTTAAAGCCTTTGATAAATAACAAATATTATGAAAATATAAAGCAAATTTGCAAAGAAAGTAAAATCAACGTCATTGCTGTTTCAACTCCAATGTGTGAAAATACGAAAGGAATTAACTATTTTGAGAAAGTAAAAAAACAGTATCCAGAGATTCATAATTATGAGAATGTAGTAATCGAAGATAAGTATTTCTCTTCCTGCGGACACGTGAACGATAGCGGAGCACGAATTTTTACGGCTCGAATTATAAAAGATTTTTTTTAAATTTTAGGCTTTTAACCCTGTCAGAGTTAAAAACTCTAACAGGGTTAAAGTAATATCAAAACAAAATGAAAATAGCTTTTCTAACACCAGAATACCCACATCCAAAGACCGGAAATTCTGGCGGAATTAGTACCAGTATAAAAAACCTAGCTCAAGGACTTTTGTTAGAAGGATGTCAAGTTCGTATTTTGATATATGGTCAAAAAGAAGATGCTGTTTTTGAAGATGACGGAATAATTATACAACAAATTCGCAATATAAAAGTTAAAGGTTTGTCATGGTTTTTTACTCGAATAAAATTACAGAAAATAATAAATCAACTTTATGAAGACAAAACAATAGATTTGGTTGAAGCTCCAGATTGGACAGGAATTACCTCTTTTATTCAACCAAAAGAATGTCCAATTGTTATAAAATTACACGGATCAGATTCTTATTTTTGTAATTTGGATAAACGTCCTGTGAAATGGAAAAATAAGTTTCATGAAAAAAGAGCGCTACAAAAAGCAGATGCTTTACTTTCTGTAAGTCAGTTTACGGCCGATAAAACTAATGAAATTTTTGTTCTACAGAAACAATTTACTGTTATACCCAATGGTATTGATAGTAATTTATTTGCTGTAAATACTCCTTTAGATTCCAATTCAGAAGCAAGCGAAATTTTATATTTTGGTAGTTTAATTCGCAAGAAAGGACTTTTAGAATTGCCCTTTATTTTTAATGAAATTATACTTTTAAACCCAAAAGCAAAATTAACATTAATAGGTAAAGATGTCCCAGATATTGTTTCTGGTTCGGCTTCAACCTGGGAAATGATGCAAACACTATTTTCACATAAAGCATTGCTTAATGTTCATTATTTAGGAAGTGTTTCCTATCAAGAAATTCAACAGTATATTAATGAATCTACAGTCTGTGTTTTTCCTTCTTTTGCGGAAGCATTACCTGTTTCGTGGATAGAGGCCATGGCAATGCAAAAAGCTGTTGTAGCCTCAAATATTGGTTGGGCAACAGCGGTAATTGACGATGATGTTAACGGTTTTTTAGTAAATCCTAAAAATCATGTAGAATATGCTTCAAAAATTAATACATTACTTTGTAATCCGTCACTACGTCATAAATTTGGAGTTGCTGCTAGAGAAAAAGTGATTGAGAAATTTAGTATTTCGGTTGTTGCAAAACAAAGTTTGGTATTTTATAAACAATTATTAAAAAGATGATTCTAAAAGAATATAAGAGTAATTCAGGTGAAGTTATTTTATATAATGGTAATCCTGATTTACAGAAATTAGAACAGCTTTCAAATGGATCTGGAGATATTTGGCATAGTTCTTTTGAACAGGGTTATAAAAATGCATTTCCTGAATTAGTGTATCAAACAGCAGTTTTTTTTTGGTATATTAATGATTTTGACAATTTGGACGAATGTATAAGCTGGAGAATTAATCCCAATCATTTTGCTGTTCGAAAATCGGTTTGGGAAACACTAAATGGGTTTGATAATGATTATAAGAATCCGCAAATACAGGCATTAGATTTTGGATATAATGCGATTAGAAACTCGGGTGCTGTTTCATTGTATGCAAAAGGTTTATTTGTTAGTAATGAAAAAGAAAAAATAAACATATCGGTGCGAGATCGATATACTTTTTTTATCAAAAATTTTAAGCTTGAGCATTCTTTGTATATGATTTACAGACAAGGTTTCTGGAAATTTACCGAATGGAGTGCTTTTTTTTACGCAAAAAACAGGTTTAATAAAATCTTACTTAAGCCAATAGTAAAGCCTAAAGAATTAAAACCTATTGTTGATAAGCCATCAGTAAGTTATATAATACCAACAATGTTTCGTCAAGATTATACTTTACAATTGTTGAAAGATTTGGCGAATCAAAGTTATCGAGTTACTCAAGTAGTTGTAGTTGATGCTACTCCAGTAATTGATCGGAATGAAAGTCTATATCAAGAAAAAGAATATCCATTTGAGTTAATTGTAAAGTGGCAAGAATCTAAAGGTAGTTGTCGAGCAAGAAATGAAGCTATTGACTTGTGTAATGGTGATTATATTGTTTTTGGAGATGATGATATTCGAATTCCATCTGATTTTATAGAAAATCATATTCGTTTTCTACAAACCAATAATTCAGGAGCATGTAATGGATTGGATATAAGAGCAGATCATCAAAATCAAGATTTACAAGATTTAAAAAATAAATTAAAGATACTAGGCAATAAAAGATGGATTGCTGGTAGTGCGCAAATGTTTAGTAATGCTAATTCCTGCGTAAAAAAAGAATTTGTGTCGCAATTACATGGAAACGATGTTAATTTTGATGGCGGTTATGGAGAGGATAGCGATTTTGGAATGTCATTATCAAAAATAGGTGTTACAGTTTTACATAATCCATTTTCGGTAAATTTACATCTCAAACCACCCGTTGGAGGTTATCGATTTTGGGGGCTTGAAGCTAAAGTTACTGGTAAGAAGAGAAAGGCTCAAGCATGGGAATTAGAAGTTCCTGTAAAAACAATTAAGCCTGTTCCAAGCCCTACGGTACTATATGGAATTGTAAAACATTTTACTCCGCAACAAGTTATTGAATATAAGAAAAAGCATTTTTTTTTATATCTTTTTAAAGGAAAAAAAACTTCTTTTTTATACCGATTAATACGTATTCCATATAAAAATATTCAATTTAAAAAATCGCTGTTTTATGCCAAAAATCTTTTGGCTTTAGGAAAAAGAATAAATTAATTCATGAAATTTTCTCTAATCATATGCACTTATATGCGTCCAAAACCATTGCTTAAATTATTACAATCGGTTAAGGAGCAAACTATTTATCCGAACGAAATTTTAATTATCGATGGCTCTACTGACGATGTAACAAAGGCTATTCTTGAAGAGAATAATTTCAAAAATTTAAAATATTTCCTTGTTGCAGAAGATTTCCGTGGACTAACTAAACAAAGAAACTTTGGTGTTTCGAAGATAGATCAAAAGAGTGAAATGCTTGCTTTTTTAGATGACGACACTGTTTTAACTTTAAATTATTTCGAAGAGCTATTAAAAACATTTAATTCTGATAAAGAAGTTTCTGGAGTGGGAGGAGTGGCATACAATGAAAATGCTTGGTCCTTATTTGACACTGCTAAAAGTTATAATAAATACAAGTATTTCAAGTTTGAAGATTACATATATAAGGAGGGACAACGGAATATTATGCGCAACTACCTGGGGTTAAACTCGAAGCAAGGACCTGGAATTATGCCTACTTACTCTCATGGTAAAACATGTGGTTTCCCACTTAATGGAAATACTTATCAGGTTGATTTGCTTATAGGAATGTCATTTGCATTCCGGAAAATAGTTTTAGATTCTATCAAATTCTCCACTTATTTTGAGGGATATGGCTTGTATGAAGATGCTGACTTCAGTTTAAGAGCTCTAAAGTATGGCAAGAATGTAATAAATACCAAATTACAATTAGCCCATTTCCACCACCCGTCAGGCAGGCCCAATCAGTACCAATATGGGAGAATGGTAGTACGCAACGGTTGGTATGTTTGGAAGGTAAAAAATCCAAAACCTGTTGGTAAAGATCAATTCAAATGGTATTCAATTACGATACTATTAACTTTGATAAGATTTTCGAATATGGTAACCACCTCTAAAAGAAAACAAGCTTTTACAGAAGCACTAGGAAGAACCGTTGGATTGTGGAGTTTACTTTTTGATAAGCCGAGAGAAAAATGAAATTTATTTAAATCAATAAAAATTTTCCTTTTGATTTAATAAATAATAATGACGCATGGTTTACAAAAAATTTGCATTAATGCGATTACTTTTGTCAGTATAGGGATGGCATATCTCATAATTAGTAATAAAAATCACAAACTTTATAAATACAATTAAAGTGCTAAAGTCAAATTTATTTAGGATATAATGTTTCGCCATAGAATAAAAAAATAATAATGAAAACAATACTTATCAGTCACAATTTTAGCGAAATATCATTTTCTTGTATGAGTTATAGTTTGGCGCATCATCTGGCTGATTTAGGACATAAAGTTATTTTTATTTCTCATAAACCGTATTTTTCAAAAAAACTTACAATAAAAAAAACTGAAGGTAGCATCATTATTTACTCTTGGCCGACAGTAAAAAGACCTACTACTTTAAAAGATTTTTTTTGGTTCAGTAAGTTGTATTTTCAATATAAACCAGATATTGTAGTTGGGCATTTTGTAGGTAGCAATATTAGTGTCTCGATGTCAAAATTACTTTCTTTTGGAAGAGTAGACACTTATGCGTATTACCATACTTTATCTAAACAGCTTTTATTGGACGAAAAAAAAACATCATTAAAGCAAAAAGTTAAATTTATTAGAAAAAAAATATTTTACAAATTCTTCTGTGATATAATTGTTTGCCCATCAGAACTAGCTAAAAAAGATTTGAAATTATTTCACAATGTAGATAAAGCAATTGTACTTTTAAATCCAATGATAGATAGATTTGAAAATAAAAAAGATATTGAAAACGATTTTATTATAATAAGTTATTTAGGTAGATTAGATAATTCTAAGGGAGTAGTAAATTTAATCAAAGCTTACTTGTCTTATAAAAAGGAATTTAAACATTCTAAAATTATTTTAAAAATTGCCGGTACAGGCGCACAACAAAATGATATTAAAGAATTGAGTAAAAAAAATAGTTCAATTGCTTATTTTGGAGGACTTTCATATGATAGAATTGATGATTATTTAAACAAAAGTCATTTTACAATAATTCCATCTAAGTTTGATGCTTTTAATGTAGTTGGTGTAGAATCACTGATGAATCAAACCCCATTATTAATATCTAATATGGTTGGTTTAGCAGATTATCTAACTGATGGAAAAGAGTGTTTTAAATTCGATCCTAATATTGATTCAATGGTAAGTTTGTTTAGTAGAGTGGAAAATAGTTTTGATTCTCAGAAACAAATGTCCTTGGATGCGAGACAAACTTTTTTAGAGAAATTCGGCATTAGTACGTACTGCAATAAATTTTCAGAAGTCTTATTATGAAATTCCTAATTGTAACTCACGTTCCACATATTCTAGAAGAACGATCGTATTTTGCGTACGCACCTTATATTGACGAAATGAATATTTGGGCAAAACAAGTCAGTGAAGTGATCATCATTGCGCCATTAAAAACTGCTAACAAAACAGCAGTTGATAGTACTTACAGAGATCCGAAAGTTAAATTCTTAGCGATTGAAATTTTCGATGTATTAAGTTTACGAGCTGTATTTCGAGCTTTAATAAAACTCCCTAGAATTAGTTGCAAAATTTTCAAAGCCATGCAACGAGCGGACCACATTCATCTGCGTTGCCCAGGTAATATTGGATTATTAGGGTGTTTTGTTCAGATAGTATTTCCTAACAAAAAGAAAACAGCAAAATATGCAGGGAATTGGGATCCGAAATCGAAACAACCATGGAGTTACCGTTTGCAAAAATGGATTTTAAGCAATACTTTTTTAACCAGAAATATGCAAGTCTTAGTTTATGGAGAATGGAAAAATCAGTCTAAGAATATCAAACCTTTTTTCACGGCAACTTATCTAGAATCGGAAAAGAAGGATTTTCAAGAAAAATCATTAAGTCAAAACATTCATTTTATTTTTGTAGGGACATTGGTAAAAGGGAAAAATCCAATGTATGCAATTCAACTAGTACATGAGTTGGTTAAAAGTGGTTATTCAGTATATTTGGACGTATACGGTGAAGGAGTTGAAAGAGCGAGTTTAGAAAAATATATTTTGGATTTTAACTTAGCGGAAGCTGTTAATCTAAAAGGAAATCAATCAAAAGATATTCTAAAAAAAGCCTATCAAGAAAGTCATTTTGTTATTTTACCTTCTAAAAGTGAAGGTTGGCCAAAAGCAATAGCTGAAGGGATGTTTTGGGGTTGTGTTCCTATTGCTACTCCCGTTTCCTGCGTTCCTTTTATGGTAGATTTTGGAAATAGAGGAGTGTTGTTGCAAATGAATATAGATCAAGATGTTTCGCAATTAAAAGTTTTATTAAACAATGAATCAGACTTTGTTACAAAAGCTAGAATGGCTGCTGCTTGGTCAAAAAAATATACTGTTGATCTTTTTGAAACTGAAATAAAAAAAATGATTTTGTCATGAGAATAGTTCAGTTAATTGATTCTTTAGAAGCAGGCGGCGCAGAGCGTATGGCAGTTAATTATGCGAATATTTTGTCTGGTGAAATAGAATTTTCTGGATTGGTAGCCACTCGAAAAGAAGGTGCTTTATTACAGCAAGTAAATCCTAATGTTTCGTATTTATTTTTGAATAAAAAAGGTAAGCTTGATTTAAGAGCTCTATTTAGATTGCGTTCTTTTGTTTTGAAAAATAAAGTAACCCATATTCATGCGCATAGTACCTCTTTTTTATTGGCATTTTTATTGAAATTGATTTGTCCCTCTATTACAATTTTCAGACATGATCATTACGGTAATAATGAGTTTTTAGCAACGAGACCTGCATTTGTCTTAAAAATTACTGCTTCTTTTTTTAATGGTACTATTGCTGTAAATCAAAAACTTAAAGTTTGGTCTGAAAAAAAACTAAATGCAGGAAATGTTATTTATTTGCCAAATTTTCCAGTACAAGAAATAGAAGATAGTAATCTTTCCAATTTAAAGGGATTAGATAAAAAGCGAATAGTATGTTTGGCAAATTTAAGAGTGCAAAAGAACCATTTTTTACTTTTAGAAGTCGCTAAAAAATTAAAGAAATCAAATCCAGATTGGAGTTTTCATTTAGTTGGAAAAGATTTTGAAGACGGTTATGCTTTTCAAATCAAGAAATTGATAAAGCAATATGATTTAGAAGATAATGTTTTTGTTTATGGATCCAAACAAAATATAGAAAACATTCTTCAGCAGGCAACAATTGCAATTTTAACTTCTCAATCGGAAGGTTTACCTGTTTCACTGTTGGAATATGGCTTGTATAAAAAAGCTGTAGTGGTAACGCAGGTAGGAGAAATTCCAATGATCGTTGAAAATGGAAAAAATGGATTTAGTGTAGTGTCAAATGAACCCGAACTATTTTTTCAATCGCTACTCGCTTTAGTCGAAAACGAAAACTTAAGAACTACTTTTGGTGAAGCATTATTTAGGACAATTCAGTCGACTTATACTGCTGAAAGTGTTATGAAAAAATATTTAAATTGGTTGCAAAAAAGTTAAAATGAAAAAAGAAGATCAAATTTATTTTTATTTAATTCTTTTTCACGCGATAATAGGAACTTTAGGTTATCTGTTGCCCTTTACCACAAAGATTTACGGGTACTCCATATTTATATTTGGAATCTACTACATTGTAAAAAGTCAAAACAAAAATAATGAAGCTCTGATTGCAGCAGCTTATGTAGTAGGAAGTGAAGTTTTCTTGAGGATGACTGGAGGAAATCCATTATATGAAATTTCCAAGTATGGGGTCATGACATTTATTGTTATTGGAATGTTTTTTAGCGGTTTTTCCAAAGGATCAGTACCTTATTGGTTCTTTTTATTATTATTAGTTCCTAGCATTATTATTTCAACGACTTCACTAAATTTTGATACGAACATAAGAAAAGCAATTGCGTTTAATATTTCTGGTCCAGTTTGTTTAGCATTAACTTCTCTATATACTTGTAGGAGAAGGATTACACTAGACGAAATGAACAAGATTTTACTTAGCATGGGGTTACCAATTATTACTTGTGTAGTATATTTGACGCTCTATACGCCAATGCTTCAAGATGTTATTACTAGCACTGAATCTAATTTTCAAACTTCGGGTGGATTTGGTCCTAATCAAGTGGCCACTATTTTGGGTCTTGGAGCGTTTATCTTTTTTTCTAGATTAATGTTGGAATCTAAAACAAATTTTCAAATTGTAGTCAATCTA
Organism: Flavobacterium sp. PL12; assembly: GCF_039123485.1. Taxonomy (NCBI): domain Bacteria; kingdom Pseudomonadati; phylum Bacteroidota; class Flavobacteriia; order Flavobacteriales; family Flavobacteriaceae; genus Flavobacterium; species Flavobacterium sp. PL12. Next base: position 82,487 of record NZ_JBANDI010000001.1, on the reverse strand, counting down.
ATTCTAGCTCTGACTATCACTTATCGAGGAATGTTAACTTTTTCTCGTGGAGGAGTAATCACGGGTTTCGCTATGATTGTTGTATTAGTAGGTTATCTATATTTTAAATCTAATCACGTCGGAAAAATTAAAATGAATTATATTATCCTATTGTTAGCACTTTCTATGTTAGCAACGTGGACGTACACCTCTTTTCAGACTGGAGGATTGATCGATAAAAGATACTCTAACCAAGATGCTGCCGGTAGAGTTAAAAAGAGTCAGTTCACAGGTAGAGAGCAAGTTGCTGAGAATGAAATCAGTATGTTTTTAGAAAATCCTATTTTTGGAGTAGGAGTGGGTAAAGGTAGAGAGGCCAGAGAAGAGGAAATCGGAATAAAAGTCGCTTCACATAATGAATTGACTCGAATGCTAGCAGAACATGGTACTTTAGGTATCATAGGTTTGTCAATTTTGTTCATTATGCCTTTGATATTGTATTTTGAAAATAAATTTACTTTATTTTTGATATGCTTTACGCTGTTTTGGTTTTTAACTATGAATCACGCTGCAATGCGAATGGCAGCGCCCGCTTTTGTTTATGCATTATCTCTGCTAAATGTTCATTTGCGATTTCCGACGAAAACTGAGTAATAAAATGATTTTTATTAGGGATCGAAAGTTCAATAAATAATCTAATTTAATTAATTTTCTTACTAATTTAGTTGTTGGGATTTATTTTATTGATAGACTTCGAAATTGTTACAATTTCTCCAATTAAAAAACCATAAATTGCGCACAAAACATTTATTACTTCATGCCTTCATTTGATAAAATGCATTTTGAAATATCGGAACGAAAGATGGGTCTTCGTCTTTTTGACGTTCTCTTTGTTTTAATAGCTCTTTACATTACTGGTCGAGTATTTGAGTTCGATTATTTTGTTATTTCCACTTCTAATTTTTATTGGACTATCGTTTTGGCAGTTTATATTAATGTGTTTGGAACAATATTCGAAATGTATAATCTGCAGGTTGCTAGTAATCAATTTCAGATTTTAAAAAGTACTATTATTACGGTTTCTACTACGGTTTTAGTTTACTTATTAACGCCTTTTTTTTCACCACAGTTACCTTCCAGTCGATTACAAATTCTTTTGTTTTTTGGAGTGATGTTTTTTACAATATTTATTTGGCGAATGTTTTATGTTAGATTTTTAGCATCCACACGTTTTTATCAAAATGCTATATTAATATGTGATCAAAAAGAATTGCGAAAACTGATTGCTGGTTTAGAAAATATTGATCCACATTATAAAATAGTTGGTTTTGTCAATACAGACGTTAGCAAACAAGATTTTGAAAAATATAATTTTATAAGTAGTATAAAAACAGAAGATTTGTCTAATTATGTAAAAGATAACGGAGTTTCAGAAATCGTCATCGCCTCTCAAAAAACAGTGGGAATTACTGCTGAACTATACCAACAATTATTACACTTACTGCAATCTCGAACAATTATAAGGGAATACAATCAAGTTTATGAAAGCAAAACACAGCGTATTCCGGTACAATATATGTCTAGAGATTTTTATCGCTTTTTCCCTTTTAGCCGCAGTAATCAAAATAAACTATATCTTTTAATTGCTCGAGTTTTTGAAGTTGTGGTTTCTTTAATCGGTTTAGTAATTGGTTTTTTACTACTTCCATTGATTGTTATAGGAAACGCAATTGGAAATAGAGGAAAACTATTTTATTCTCAGCAAAGAGTAGGGCAGGACGGAGTAGTTTTCGAAATTTCGAAATTTCGCACCATGGTGAAAAATGCTGAAAATGAGGGTGCTGTTTTTGCAACTACAAATGATTGCCGAGTGACAGCATTTGGTAAATTCCTTCGAAAAACACGAATTGATGAATTTCCGCAGTTTATAAATATCTTGAAAGGAGACATGGCTGTTATAGGTCCAAGACCAGAACGACCATTTTTTGTTAAAGAATTAGCTGAAATAATGCCGTTTTACGAAACTAGACATATCATCAAGCCAGGTCTTACGGGTTGGGCACAAGTCAATTATTCGTATGGCGAAACGGTTGACGATAGTTTGATAAAATTACAATACGACTTGTATTACATCAAGCACCGAAGTATTTACTTAGATTTAAATATTGCGTTTAAAACGATCACAACTGTGTTGTTTTACAGAGGTCAATAATTAACAGATGATCTTTACATCTATGTTAAATTACACTAGGAATGCGTTTTTTATTCTGAATTGCTATTCTCACTAAAAGTATCCCGCTAGCAATCACTAATGGTAAAACTATAATAAAATGTGCTTTCCCTATTAAGACAAATATATAGACCACCAGGCAGAAAATATTAAAACCTGCGAGCCTATAGATTGCTTTTTTATTTTTAATCCAATAGAAGTATAGAAAAAGTAAAAGAGAAGGATTGAAAAGTAAAATGTTGTAGTTATATCCTAATTCTAAATGATTTGAATAAAATCCAACGAAAGCAAAGAACAAACCAATAACCCCAATCATACTTAGATAAAATAAGCTGATACTTTTCTTTCTCACAAAAATAAAAAACAGAAGGAAGATCAAATAACTGTAAGGATTATTCCACCAAGAGAATGAATGAGTATTGCTGTACTCAAGAACCGTTTTATTTTGCGGAGCTAATGGTACATTTTGAAAGGAGACCTTTTCTAAACTTTTTTGTAATTCAAAGGGCAAGAATATTTGTGTCCCCAACTGATCTACCTTCTTTCCAAAAATAATGCTAGTTCCTAGTTTTTCGTAAAAATGTCCATCGAAATAGGGATAAAGAATCGTTCGATAAGTGATTTCAGTATTTTCTCCTTTTATAATAGCATTCGTTTTTAATGTTTTATTGATAATGTCAACTACCATCGACGTGCAATTTTTATCAATAAATTTATAGGTGTAGTAGCTTTCTCCTGATGATAGAGAAGTTTGTAAATTTTCAAAAAGTTGTTGCTTAAGTTCTAATGGAATATTAAGATCCTGCTCGTACACTGATCTTTTTTCATATTGGTATTGGTTAATAAAATCTTTGTATGAGTTTGTAACTGCAAAGTATTGTAAGTCACCTTTTATAAATTTCATTACAAAATTAGGTGTGTTGAAATCAAAAGCGCCATAATTATAAACGACATCAATTCCATTTATGCTATCTTGAACTCGTAAGGCAGTGTGTCCAAAAAGGGAGTAGGATTCGTTACCCAATCCGCATGTAATTACGCTAACATGAGAATCTTTTGAAAGTTCTATATTTTGCCCAAAACTTGAGCACGAAAATAGCATAACTGCTATTATTAAGATATTTTTTTTGAGTGAAGAGAAATTTAGAGACATAAAATTTATTAATAATCCTAATGGACGTAATTAATGAAAGAGAAATATTTGAGTTAATGGAATCTGCAGATCAGAATTTTAATTAGCCATTTTTAATTTCGAAAAAGACCCAAGTCAACTTTTATCGAGAAAATATTTGAATACAGCGCTGCACTTTGATTTCCTAAATCAGTCAAAGCATAATCGATTTGTATTCCTTTATATTTGAATCCTAAGCCGATATTGGGTTGGAAACCTACTCTTTCTGTATTATCTAATTGTTGGATGTTTTGAAAATTTCCAACTCCAGCACGAACGAAAACTAAGTTTGTATATCCAAATTCGAATCCTAAAGCTGGATCTATACTTACAAAATCTGTTGCAATCAAATCATTTGTTTTAGAAAATCGCATATTCATATTCGCTGCGGCCAAAATACTGTAATCATATCTGATGATAAATTTTTTAGCAATTCCTAATTGTGCTTTCGGTGCAGTAATCTCTGTGCTTTCTGGTAATTCTTGATTTTCTCCCGGAATAGCATTTGCAATTTTTTGATATTCTTTTTCGTCAATATTCCATACATTATAAGTAGTGGTGATATCTCGAAGCATCAATCCAAATTGCCAGTCATTCTTTTCAAATTGGATTCCAGCATCAAAACCAAAACCCCAAGAGTTTGCAAATTTCCCAATAACTCTACGGATTATTTTAGCGTTTACTCCATATTGAAATCCTGGAACAGGTAGCTTACGAGCGTAAGATAAGGTAAAACCATAATCAGCAGTTGAAAAAAGACTAATACGATTGTAATCGATATTACCTTGACTGTCTATTAGCTCTGTGGTGTTCAGAATATCGTCAACGCCAAAACGAATTAATGAAATACCCCACGCGCTGCGTTCATCTATTGGGCTAGCGTACGCTAAATAATCATATTGTGCAATGTTAGCAAAATAGCTTGCATGCATGAAAGAAGCCTGGTGGTCTTCTAAGTGGATTAGCCCTGCGGGATTCCAGTAGCCTGCATTCACATCGTTAGACGAGGCTACTACAGCGTTTGACATACCTAATGCTGCAGCATCGACGCCGATGTTCATAAACTCATTTGAATATTTTCTAACTACTTGGCTGTAAGTCAAAAAACTCCCAAAAAAAGCAGTTACTAAAAAGTACTTCTGAAGTGACGTCATTTTATACAAATGGATGTTCTATTTAATTTTTATCAAAAATATAATATTTATTGAGCATATTTCGCCATTTCGCGAAATATTAGTTTTACAATGATGATTTGTATCAAGGTTTATTTTCAATTTATAAATTAAGTTCTATGATTGCTGCTTATCATTACAAAGGAGATTTAATCGTCGGCTATTACTGGTAAATAATATTGCGCTAATCTTTAAGTCAAAATGTATAGTACAAAACGCACTGCGCATTCAGTTATTATATTAAATTTGTCATCTTTGCTTTTCTATTTAAGCATTCCAAAGACGACATTGAAAATGAAAACAACAAACTATGAATATTAAAAAACATATCCCTAATCTAATTACTTTACTTAATCTTTTTTCGGGTTGTATTGCTTTAGTATTTGCTTTTAATGCAAAATTTGAAATGGCATTTTATTTTGTTTGTCTAGGAATATTTTTAGACTTTTTTGATGGCTTTTTTGCGAGATTATTTAAAGTTTCAAGTCCGTTAGGATTGCAATTAGATTCCTTAGCTGATATGGTCACTAGTGGAGTTGTGCCGGGTTTAGTAATGTTTCAAATGATGGTCAGTAATTCATCAGATTCAGTGGAGAGCTATTTACAATTTTTTCCATACTTAGCTTTTGTAATTACGATGGGCTCTTGTTATCGACTCGCAAATTTTAACATTGATACTCGTCAAACAGATTCTTTTATTGGTTTGCCCACACCAGCAAACGCGCTTTTTATTTTAAGCTTACCTCTTGTTTTACAAAATACAGATTCGTTAGTTGTAATTGAATTATTGACTAATCAATGGTTTTTATTACTAATCACTTTTTTAAGCGCTTATATGCTTAACGCTGAAATCCCTTTATTTTCATTAAAAATCAAGAAGTTTAGTTTTAAGGAAAATGCATTGCAAATCATATTTTTACTTTTGTCTTTCCTGCTATTGATTTTCTTTCAGTATTTAGGAATCCCTCTATTGATTCTTTTATACGTTTTGCTTTCTGTAGTAAACAATAAAGTACTTCAAAAGTAAAAGTATAATGGCTAAAAGAGTTGTCAGAAAAAGAACTGCGGTAGTGCGCAAGCGCCAAAAAAAAGCAACATTTTTTTCAGGTAATTTTTTGCGGTACGCCATATTTACTTTTTTAATTCTCTTAATAACTGGTGTTGGTTTTCATTATCGCAACGGTTTAGCTTATTATCTTGGTTTCAAGTCAGATAAGGCTTTAAAAGCAAAAAGCGAATCTAAAAGAATTTCTGATGTTCGTAACTATCAAGTTTTAGAGAAACATGAAGGAAAGAGTATTGGAATTGACGTTTCAGAATACCAAGGCGAAATAAGTTGGACATACGTGGATACAATAGAAAAAAAATATCCTATTGACTTTGTTTTTATTCGAGCTACAGTTGGAAAAGATCGCCAAGATTATAAATTTGAAAAGAACTGGCTTGGCGCCAAAGCAAATAAAATGATTCGTGGAGCGTATCATTATTATCGTCCGAATGAAAATTCTCTCGAACAAGCAGAACTATTTATTGCGACCGTCGAACTTAAAAAAGGCGATCTACCACCTGTTTTAGATATCGAACAATTACCAAACAAACAATCAATTGCAAATCTCAAAATAGGATTGAAAAGATGGCTAAAAGTGGTTGAAGCGCATTACGGAGTAAAACCAATTATATATACAGGAGAACGCTTTTATAATGACTTTTTAAAAGATGAATTTAGTGACTATCTTTTTTGGATAGCAAACTATAATTTCTACCGTGAAGAAATAGTCTCTGATTGGCTTTTTTGGCAATTTACAGAGAAAGGTTCAATTCCAGGAATCAAAGGAAATGTTGATGTGAATATTTACAATGGTGATTTGCAGCAAATACAATTTATCACTGTAGAATAAAATTCTTTTTAATTATTTAATCCAACAAAGGTAAACGCTATTAATAAAATAATGAGCAATAAGCTTACTGAAAGCGGATTGGCAAAGTTTACTGTCCATCCCATCCAAGCTATCCTTTTCGGGGGAAGAATACGTTTATCTTCGACATTGTAGTAGAATATTCCCAAGAACCAATTATTAGGATCTTGATGCCACTGTCTTTTTGTTTCTTCTGAAGGTTCGTTTTCGTTTTTCATTTTCGAAATTTAGACGATTCTATATAATTTTCGAAAAAACCGAAAAAACAGTAATATGGAATTCTTTATGAATTAAAACTCGAGTTTTTTCTTTCTCAATTCAAAATTCTGTCCAAGATAAACACGGCGAACCATCTCATCCTCAACTAATTCTTCTGGGATTCCCGCTTTCAAAATTCCTCCTTCAAACATTAAGTAGGTTTTGTCAGTAATCGCTAATGTTTCTTGAACATTGTGATCTGTAATCAAAATTCCAATATTCTTATTTTTTAATTGAGCAACAATACGTTGAATATCTTCTACAGCTACTGGGTCAACACCAGCGAAAGGCTCATCAAGTAAAATAAATTTAGGATCCGTAGCAAGACAGCGTGCTATCTCAGTTCGACGACGTTCTCCCCCAGAAAGTAAATCGCCACGGTTGGTTCTAATGTGTTCTAAGCTAAACTCTGCAATTAGACTTTCCATCTTTGCTTCTTGTTCGGCTTTCGAAAGTTTGGTAAGTTGTAACACACTTAAAATGTTGTCCTCAATACTTAATTTTCTAAAAACAGAAGCTTCTTGAGCTAAATATCCTATTCCTTGTTGGGCTCTTTTATACATTGGATAATCTGTGATATCCAAATCATCTAAGAATATGTTACCAGAATTTGGTTTTACTAAACCAACAATCATATAAAAAGAAGTTGTTTTTCCAGCACCATTTGGACCTAAAAGTCCAACGATTTCTCCTTGATTCACTTCCACCGATATGCCTTTTACAACACTGCGTCCTTTGTAGGTCTTTACTAGATTTTCGGCTCTTAATTTCATGTTTTTAGGTTTAATCGTTCACTGAATGTAAAGAAACGAATTTGGTTTCTTTACATTTAGTTTTTAACTTCAATTTTAGAATTATCTGCTAGACTAATTCTCTATTTATTTTTTTCGAGAGCTTCCCAAAATTCATAAGCTCTACGTAAATGAGGTACAACTATAGTTCCGCCCACAAGTGTAGCAATTCCCATAGCTTCCATCATTTCCTCTTTAGTAACTCCTTCTTTATGACTCGTTTCTAAGTGATACTTTACGCAATCATCGCAACGTAAAACAGCAGATGCAACTAATCCTAGTAACTCTTTAGTCTTAACATCTAATGCACCAGCGGCATAAGCATTGGTATCCAAATTGAAAATTCGCTTTACAATTTTATTGTTGTCAGCTAATAATTTTTCGTTCATTCTTGAACGGTATTCATTGAATTCTTCTATAATATTATCCATTTACTTTCTTTTGATTTTTTACTACTAATTTTGAAATTAAGATGCTTGCTTCGTAAATAATAAGCATCGGTATTGTTACAATTACTTGGCTCACAACATCTGGAGGAGTTACTATAGCAGCAACAACAAGAATAACGATTACTGCATATTTCCAATATTTTCTTAAAAATTCAGGAGTTACTAACCCTAATTTGGTCAAGAAATATATGATTATTGGTAACTCAAAAAACAATCCACAGGCAATAACACTAGTTTTTACCATACCAATATAGGAGTCAACGCTAAACTGATTTATTACCACGTTACTAATAGTAAATGTAGCAAAAAAGTTAACGGACATAGGCACAATTAAATAGTAACCAAACAACACTCCTATGAAGAATAATAAGGAAGACGAAAAAATAAAAATTTGTGCATGTTTTTTCTCTGTCGAATAAAGCGCTGGGCTAATAAATTTCCAAACTTCCCAAAGTATAAAAGGAAATCCCAGAATAAAACCAGTTGTTACACACGTCCAAATCAAAACATTGATCTGGCCTTCCATATTGGTGTTCTGGATTATAAAAGGCATTTCGGTGACACAAATAATATCTGAAAAACCTAACTGATTTGACAAATCACAAAAAAAGCGATACGTTATGAAATTAGGATCTGTAGGACCAAATATGATTACATCAAAAATATAATCACTTATAAAAAATGCAACTGTAGCTAAAATTAATATTGCTATTGTGCTTCTAACGAGCAACCATCTTAATTCTTCAAGATGATCTAAGAACGACATTTCGTTCAAGTTTTTTTTTGCCATTATACGATTCCTTCTTTTAAAATGTCATGTAAATGCAGCACGCCTTTGTAATCGCCATTATCAACAACAACTAACTGAGTAATTGAGAAGTCTTCCATGATATTCAATGCTTCAACCACCATTGCCTCTGACGAAGTCATTTTTGGATTTTTTGTCATAATATCTTTTGCTGTCAAATCAGTGAACGTATCTCTGTCATTAAGCATTCTTCTAATATCACCGTCGGTAATAATTCCTATCACTTTATCGTTTTCAACTACGGCTGTAACACCAAGTCGTTTTTCTGAAATTTCAAAAATTACTTGTTTGATAGATGCTTCTGGCGATACTATAGGTTTAAGACTATTTTCTAGCATGTCTTTTACTCTTAACAATAATCTTTTCCCTAATGCGCCACCGGGATGATAAACTGCAAAATCTTCTGGTTTAAAATCGCGCATTTCCATTAAGCACACAACCAACGCATCACCCATAACTAATTGTGCTGTGGTACTATTTGTAGGAGCAAGATTATTGGGACAAGATTCTGATTCCACAGTTGTATTTAGAACAATGTCAGATCCTTTAGCTAAAAACGAAGTCATGTTTCCCGTTATTGCAATCAAGCTGTTTCCAAATCTTTTCAGTAAAGGAACTAAAACTTTGATTTCAGGACTGTTTCCGCTTTTTGAAATGCAGATAATTACATCATCCGTTTGAATCATCCCTAAGTCGCCATGAATAGCTTCAGAGGCATGTAAAAAGAGCGATGGTGTTCCAGTCGAGTTGAATGATGCTACCATTTTTTGAGCAATTATGGCGCTTTTTCCTATTCCCGTAACTACTAGTCTTCCCTTTGAATTATAGATCTTTTGAACTGCTTCGGTAAAGTTTGCATCCAGAAAATCAGCGAGTTTAGCAATGGATTCACTTTCTGAAAGGATTGTTTTTTTGGCGCTTGCCAATATGTTTTCTTTAATAATCAAAACTGAATAATTAAAATTTGTATGTGTAAAAGAAATTTGTACCTTTAGGTGTCGCAAATTTATACAAAATACTACATAATCAAGAATGAATCCAAACGAAATTGACATACATAAAGAATTAAAGAAGTATTTTGGCTTCGGCCAATTCAAAGGATTACAGGAACAAGTCATAAAAAGCATCCTGAATCAACAAAATACATTTGTGATTATGCCTACAGGGGGAGGAAAGTCTCTTTGTTATCAATTACCCGCTTTGGTGCAAGAAGGAACTGCCATCGTAGTTTCTCCTTTAATTGCCTTGATGAAAAATCAAGTGGACGCTATTAGAAGCTTGTCTTCAGAAAATGGTATTGCGCACGTTTTAAACTCCTCACTTACTAAAACTGAAATCGCACAAGTCAAGAAAGACATTACTTCTGGATTGACAAAATTGCTTTATGTTGCACCTGAGTCTTTGACAAAAGAGGAATATGTTAACTTTCTTAAAAATGTTACCATTTCGTTTGTGGCGATTGATGAAGCGCACTGTATTTCAGAATGGGGACATGATTTTAGACCAGAATATAGAAATCTTAAACATATTATAAAGCAGTTAGGAGATGTTCCTATCATTGGCTTAACCGCTACTGCTACTCCAAAGGTTCAAGAAGATATCTTGAAAAATCTAGATATGACTGATGCTACCACTTTCAAAGCATCGTTCAATAGACCTAATTTATATTACGAAGTACGTACAAAAACTAAAAATATTGAATCGGATATTATTCGATTTATAAAGCAGCATAAAGGGAAATCAGGTATTATTTATTGCTTGAGCCGTAAAAAAGTGGAGGCTATTGCTGAAGTTTTGCAAGTTAATGGAATAAGTGCTGTGCCATATCATGCTGGACTAGATGCGAAAACACGGGCAAGGCATCAAGATATGTTTCTGATGGAAGATGTTGATGTAGTAGTTGCGACAATCGCTTTTGGAATGGGAATTGACAAACCAGATGTGCGATTTGTTATTCACCACGATATTCCTAAATCATTAGAAAGTTATTATCAAGAAACTGGACGTGCGGGTAGAGATGGTGGCGAAGGACATTGTTTAGCGTATTACTCGTACAAAGATGTTGAAAAGTTAGAAAAGTTCATGTCTGGCAAACCAGTAGCTGAACAAGAAATTGGTTTCGCTTTACTGCAAGAAGTCGTGGCTTACGCCGAAACTTCGATGTCACGTAGAAAATTTTTACTCCATTATTTCGGAGAAGAATTTGATGATGTGACTGGTGAAGGTGCTGATATGGATGATAATATTCGAAATCCAAAAACAAAAATAGAAGCGAAGGATCAAGTCGTAAAATTACTTGAAGTGGTTCGTGACACAAAACATCTGTACAAATCTAAAGAAGTTGTTTTTACCTTAATAGGTCGCGTAAATGCTGTGATAAAAGCACATAGAACGGATGTTCAATCTTTTTTTGGATGCGGAATTAAATTCGATGAAAAATATTGGATGGCATTATTGCGACAAGTTTTAGTCGCTGGGTATTTATCTAAAGATATTGAAACGTACGGAATTGTAAAAATCACTGATAAAGGTCTCGATTTTATTAAAAATCCAAAATCTTTTATGATGTCAGAAGATCATGAGTATAATGAAACTGTTGATGAAGCGATTGTAACGGCTTCAAAATCAACAGCTGTTGCTGATGAGGTTTTGATGGGTATGTTGCGTGATTTACGTAAAAAAGTAGCAAAAAAAGTAGGAGTTCCTCCTTTTGTAGTTTTCCAAGATCCTTCTTTAGAGGATATGGCATTAAAATATCCAGTTTCTCAAGAAGAAATGATAAATATTCACGGTGTTGGAGAAGGTAAAGCAAAAAAATATGGTAAAGAATTCTTAGAGTTAATTAGTAGATACGTTGATGAAAATGATATCGAACGTCCAGAAGATTTAGTCGTGAAATCTACGGGAGTAAATTCAGTAAATAAACTATATATTATTCAAAATATAGATCGAAAATTACCACTTAATGATATTGCTTCGGCAAAAGGAATAAACATGGATGCTTTGATCAAAGAAATGGAGCAAATTGTTTATTCTGGGACAAAGCTAAATATTAAGTATTGGATTGATGATATGTTAGATGATGATCAGCAGGAAGAAATTCACGATTACTATATGGAATCAGAATCCGATAATATTGAATCAGCATTAAAGGAATTTGATGGTGATTACGACTTAGATGAGTTGCGCTTAATGAGAATCAAGTTCATTAGTGAAGTAGCCAATTAAAAATAAATAAGCAATTAAAAATTCCAAATTTCAGCTAATCGTATAGTCGAAATTTGGAATTTTTCTTTTCAATCTATCCCTCGTATATTTCTCCACGATGCGGTTTCAGAGCGTCGCGAACAGCGATCATGTTTTCATCTGCTACTACCATAAAAGCAATTGCTTGCATTTCGCCTTGAATTTCAAAACCGGTAATGTTAATTGGTAATTTCTCTATTGCAATATATTCTTTTAGATGAATTTCGTGGTGCTCAGCCGTTTTACCAGATGCAGGACCGCGGAAATCCCATATTAATTTTATTTTTCTAGACATTTTTATTGGAGATTAATCGATTCAATTTTTAGTTTTTAGAAGATGCAAAGTTACAAAGTCTAAATTGATTACATACTAATATAAAGCTTTGAAAATCGATTCTAACTGGAATAAGAAGATGTCAGTACAAAATGTTACTTTTGCACAAGGATTGTTTCATGTTTTTAAAAGAATCAACGACCTACAATTGAATAATTAAGCAAATGCCTCAAGAACTACTTTTACAAGTTACTCCCGAAATAGCAGCAAACGAATTGTTGCTAAAAGATTATTTAGCGAAACAAATGAAAGTTTCAGTAAATGAAATTCAGCATATTTCGATATTGAAGCGCTCTATAGATGCGCGTCAGAAAACCGTCAGAATCAATTTAAAAGTTTTAATATTTCTAAAAGGTGAAAAATTTGAGCAAACTAAATTCCAACTTCCAGATTATAAAAATGTTTCTGATGCTCAAGAAGTTATAGTAGTAGGAGCGGGGCCAGCTGGTCTTTTTGCAGCATTGCAATTAGTAGAACTAGGTTTGAAACCTATCGTAATTGAGCGCGGAAAGGACGTTCGCGGTCGTCGTCGCGATTTAAAAGCAATTAATGTTGATCATATCGTTGATGAGGATTCTAATTATTGTTTTGGTGAAGGTGGAGCAGGAACCTACTCTGACGGAAAATTGTACACGCGATCGAAAAAAAGAGGTGATGTAACTCGCATTTTAGAACTTTTTGTAGCTTTTGGAGCCACTCCAGATATATTAGTGGATGCTCATCCGCATATTGGAACAAATAAATTACCTCAAATTATTCAAGATATTCGCGAAAAAATAATTGAATTTGGTGGGCAAGTTTTATTCGAAACAAGATTAACAGATATATTAATAAAAAATAACGAAGTACAAGGAATTGTAACTCAAAAAGGTGATACGATACTTGCTAATAAAATAATACTAGCAACAGGTCATTCAGCGCGAGATATTTACGAATTACTTGATCGAAAGAAAGTGTTTATTGAAGCCAAGCCCTTTGCTTTAGGAGTACGAGCTGAACATCCACAATCTTTAATTGATAGTATACAATACAGTTGCGACTATCGCGGTGAACATTTACCGCCAGCTCCATATTCTATTGTAAAACAAGTTAATGGACGCGGAATGTATTCTTTCTGTATGTGTCCAGGAGGCGTTATAGCGCCATGTGCGACTAGTCCTGGCGAAGTAGTGACAAATGGATGGTCACCCTCTAAAAGAGATCAAGCGACAGCTAATTCTGGAATTGTAATAGAATTAAAACTAGAAGATTTTAAACCTTTTGCAAAATTTGGAGCCTTAGCAGGAATGGAATTTCAGAAAAGTATTGAGCAGAAAGCTTGGCATTTAGCTGGTGAAACTCAAAAAGTCCCAGCACAAAAAATGATTGACTTTACTCAAAATAGAGTTTCATCAGAAATTCCAAAAACTTCTTATGTTCCTGGAACTACTTCCGTGGAAATGGGACAAGTTTTCCCTGGTTTTCTGTCTCAAATATTAAGAGAAGGTTTTACCGAATTTGGAAAATCCATGCGTGGTTATTTAACCAATGAAGCAGTGATTCACGCACCAGAATCGAGAACATCATCTCCTGTTAGAATTCCTAGAGAAATACTAACTTATGAGCATCTACAAATAAAAGGACTTTATCCTTGTGGTGAAGGAGCGGGTTATGCCGGCGGAATAATTTCTGCAGCAATTGATGGTGAGAAATGTGCTATCATGATTGCTGAAGCCTTAAAGAACTAGATTTCTAAAATTAGACATTCTGCAATTTTCAAAATACGCTTATAAACAAAAAACGCCTTGTTACTAAAAAGGCGTTTTTCATATCTTAATTATTTTTTGTTCTTCAATCGGTCTTTAAAAAGTTTTTCAAATTTTTCAATTTTAGGCTGAATAACTAACTTACAGTATTGCTGATTTTTATTATTGGCGTAATAGTTTTGTTGATAATCCTCAGCTTTATAAAATTTTTTTAAAGGTTCTAAAGTTGTTACAATTGCACTATTGTAAATTTTAGCTTTTTTCAACTCATTAATAATAGATTGAGCAGCTGCTTTTTGTGCCTCATTTTTATAAAAAATTGCCGAACGGTATTGAGTACCTACATCACCACCTTGACGATTTAATGTCGTAGGATCGTGAACTGTAAAAAACACATTGAATATTTCGTCGAGATTGGTAACGTTTTTGTCGTACGTAATTTGAACTACTTCAGCGTGACCTGTCGTCCCTGTGCTAACTTGTTCATAATTAGGATTAGCGATTTTACCACCTGCGTATCCAGAAACTACTGATTTTACTCCATCTAAATTTTCGTAAATTGCTTCAACGCACCAGTAGCAACCACCTGCTAAAGTAATAGATTCAATATTTGATTGCTTCGTTTTTTTTACTGCTTTATTGCTTTGTGCAAACGTACTTATTGTAGCAAGTAAGCAGACTAAAAGTATTTTTTTCATGATTATTTAGTATCAGGCACAAAATCAAGTGCGATTGAATTCATACAATATCTTTTTCCAGTTGGTTCTGGTCCATCGTCAAATAAATGGCCTAAATGTCCATCACATCTCCCGCATAAGGCTTCGATTCTCTCCATCCCTAACGAGTTATCAGTTTTGTAAACGACACTAGTTTTACTGTCTTGTTCAAAGAAGCTTGGCCAGCCGCAAGTGCTAGAAAACTTTGCGCCAGAGCGAAATAATTTGTTTCCACATGCTGCACAGTAATAAGTTCCTTTGTCATCAGAGTCCCAGTATTTACCTGTAAAAGGTCTTTCTGTATCTGCTTCTCTTGTTACCGCATAAACATCTTCAGGTAATACTTTTTTCCACTCTGCGTCGCTAACCTTTAATTTGGTAGTATCAGTATTAGAGTAATAAGGATTTCCTGGTTTTTCAATTGTATTTTCCATTGTGATTTTGTTTTTAGGATTGTTTTGCTTCTTTGCCGTTTGGCCGCAAGCGGTGAACATAAATAAGGGTAGCAAAAATAAGATGCTTAAAAAATGTGTTGCTTTGTTCATGATTATATTTTTTTTAAAGCGTAAGCAATTTTATAAATAGCCTACTTCTGTTATGTTATTTTTGTTAAACCTTTCTTTTTTTCGTCAAAATTATTAATTGTTACACAAATGTAAGGGTTACAATTAATTTGCATCTGAATCGTCAATTATTTTAATAATGATTTAGGCTAGGTTTAACTACTAACATTTACGAGAAATGACTAGTTATGGTTTCGTAAGTCTTATAGTTTTAAGTTGCTATGACGGCCTTGAAGTTTAATTATGGATTCAAAAAGTAAATTTCCAAAATTGAATTCACTTAATACAGATAGTGAGAGTCTTAGTTAACAGATGTATTTATAAACAGTAATAGTGTTATTTGCGACTTTTTATTTTATGCTTCATTTTAAGAAGTAGAGATAAATAATAGTCGACAATCTTATATTTTAAAGCTATTTTATCAATTAGAATTGCTCTTTTACGTCTTTAACAGAGTTAATAATCAAAAAAACATATCAAAATACATCAACAAACTGAAACAGAATGTTAAACGCTCTGACCATAGTTTTCTTTTTTGTATTTTTGACCTGAAAAACATTAATATGACAGAAGAAAACGTAATCTTAGTGAATGAGAAAGACGAGCAAATAGGATTAATGCCTAAGCTTGAGGCACATGAAAAAGCAGTTTTACATCGTGCCTTTTCTGTGTTTATATTAAATAGTAAAAACGAGATCATGTTGCAGCAACGTGCGCATCAAAAGTATCATTCCCCTTTATTGTGGACTAATACATGTTGCAGCCATCAGCGTGACGGAGAGACAAATATTCAGGCTGGAAGTCGCAGATTATATGAAGAAATGGGTTTTAAAGCAGATTTAAAAGAACTGTTTCATTTCATTTATAAAGCTCCTTTCGATAACGGTTTGACAGAGCACGAGCTAGATCACGTAATGATTGGATATTACAATGACGAACCAGAGATTAATCCTGAGGAAGTTGAAAGTTGGAAATGGATGAAAATTGAAGATGTAAAAAAAGATATGGAAGTTCAACCTACTCTTTATACGGTTTGGTTCAAAATTATTTTTGACGAATTTTATCATTTTTTAGAAGAACATAAAAGTCCTTTATCAGCTGAGGAAGAGATTTAATTATAATAATTTATTCTATTTATGAAAGTTACTATATCAAGAAAAGCGCATTTTAATGCAGCACATAGATTACATAGAAAAGACTGGACTTTTGAGCAAAACGATGCGATTTTTGGCAAATGTAATAATCCAAATTTCCATGGTCATAATTACGAATTAATTGTAAGTGTAACAGGACCAATTGATCCTGAGACAGGATACGTTATGGATGTAAAGTTCTTAAGTGATATTATAAAGGAAGATGTTGAAAATCAATTTGATCATAAAAATTTGAATTTAGACGTTCCAGAATTTAAAGATTTGAATCCAACTGCTGAAAATATTGTTGTTGTCATTTGGGATAAAATTAGAAAAAGAATCAAGCCAGAATTTGAATTAGAAGTTGTTCTTTATGAAACACCTCGAAATTTTGTAACCTATAAAGGAGAACAATGGAACTAAAAGTAGGCGATAAAATTCCAAATTTTACAGCAAAAGACGCAAATGGTGTTGAGTTTAAAAGTCAAAGTTTTGTAGGGCAAAAGCCTTTAGTTATTTATTTTTATCCAAAAGATAACACACCAGGATGTACTACACAAGCTTGCAGTTTTAGAGATCAATATGAAGATTTTAAAGATTTAGGTGCTGAGGTTATTGGTATTAGTAGTGACAGTGTTGCTTCACACGACAAGTTTAGCAGTCAATATAAATTACCCTTTATACTTTTGTCTGATTCCGATAAGAAAATCAGAAAGTTGTTTGGAGTACCTACAGGAATGTTTGGATTGCTTCCAGGTCGAGTTACTTATGTAATTGATAAAAATGGCGTAGTTCAAATGGTTTTTGACAGCATGTTAGCTGGAAAGCACATTCCAAAAGCGCTTGACGCTATTAAGAAATTAGTGAAGTAAATTAACATTGTTGCAGCGTCACTTTTTCTTAATTAGCTCGCTGTAACAATTGTAATATTAGATTTCGGGAAAACGATTTATATTAAAAATTGTTTTTCGAAATCACATTAGAAATAAATCAAATGAAATTTTATCCTTTACAATTTACGCCTATCCTTAAAGGCAGAATCTGGGGTGGAAATAAACTAAATACGGTTTTAAACAAATCTATTACTGCTGATGCAAATGGCGAGAGCTGGGAACTATCGACTGTGAAAGGAGATGTTAGTATTGTTGCTAATGGTAAGTGGAAAGGGAAATCGTTAATGGATTTAATTAATGAGTATCCCACAGACATTCTAGGTACAGAAGTTTATCAGCGGTTTGGAAAAGAATTTCCGTTGTTATTTAAATACTTGGACGCTAAAGAAGATTTATCAATTCAAGTTCATCCAAATGATTCTTTAGCTAAGACACGTCACGGCTCTTTTGGCAAGACTGAAATGTGGTACATAATACAAGCGGATTTAAATTCCCATATAATAGCTGGTTTCAAAGAGCATTCAAATTCTGACTTATATTTAGAACACGTAAAAAACAATACCTTACTTTCGACTTTAAATGAAGTAGAAGTTAAATCAGGTGATGCTTTTTTTATTGAAAGTGGCACAGTTCATTCAATAGGAGCTGGACTAGTAGTCGCTGAAATCCAACAAACATCAGATGTTACCTATCGATTGTATGATTTTGATCGAATAGATAGCGCTGGAATAAAGAGAGAATTGCATGTTGATTTAGCGCTAGAAGCTATAAACTACAATAGTTTAGATACTAAAATAGAATACTCGAAAGAGACAAATGCTCCTAACGAGTTGGTTTCATGTCCGTATTTTACAACAAATTTTATTCCGCTAGATGGACAGGTTGCAATTGTTAAATCAAAGCAGTCATTTACAGTCTACATGTGTGTTGAAGGTTCGTTCGAATTAACTTATGATGACGTTAAAGTAGATTATAATAAAGGAGATACAGTTTTGATTCCAGCGAGTATGAATTCATTCAGTATCAATGGAAAAGCTTCAATTTTAGAAATTTACATTTCATAGTCAGTAATAGAAAGATTATATGTACTTTTGCAGACGCAAATTAAAATTCAAATTTTAAAAAAATAAAAATGGCAAACGTTAAAAATTTAAAGAAAGACATCAACTACGTTTTAGGAGATATTATTGAAGCAGTTTACTTGTTCGAAATTTCTACTACAGGAAAACCAACAACAGAAACTAATGCTTTAATTGACGAAGCTATTGCAGCTTTTGATGTTTTAATCACTAAAGTGAATGCAAAAAAGGTAGAAGATAAAAAAGCACACTTCAAACAAATCAATGTTGAATTGGAACAAACTGCTAATCAATTAGTTGCTAAAATCAACGAATTGTAGTCAAAAAAAAGCAAAAAAAGATTGAATTTGTTTTGGAAAATAGAAATTCAATCTTATATTTGCACCCGTAATGAGTCGCCAGCGTAGCTCAGTTGGCTAGAGCAGCTGATTTGTAATCAGCAGGTCGTGGGTTCGAGTCCCTCCGCCGGCTCTTAATAAAACCACTTAACTTCTGTTAAGTGGTTTTTTGTTTTGATCAAAACCGTGAATAATTATTTTTTTATATTTTCATCTTTTTTAAGCTAAATTTGAAATTGAAATTTAAGAATATGGACGAGTAATTGATTATTGATAATGTCGAAATGAAACTTAGCGAATCATCAAAGAATTTTTTAAAAGAAACTGCAAAGTGGACTTACCTATTGTCAATCGTTGGATTTATAATAATTCTGTTGATTTTAGCGTCTGGATTATTTGCTTTTAAGATGTCTTATACAATGATTCAAATGAACTCTGAGATTTACAAAGTGGGTGCTTCCTTTAGTCTCGTGATGGCTTTGTTAAAGATAGCGACATCAGTACTTTATATTTATCCCGTATCTTGTTTAAATAAATTCTCATCTCAAATTAAAGAAGCATTACTAGCTAATGATTGAGAAATGCTAGCTAGTTCTCTTGAATTTTTAAAATCTCATTATAAATACTTAGGTATTATGACAATAGCGATTGCTATTTTTTACATCTTTCTATTTGTATCTAAATTCTTTTTATAATTCGTCTTGACAATTGTCTTACTAGTTCCGATATGCATAAAAAAACCATCTTGTTAATTTCAAGATGGTTTTTTGCTTTGTAATTTTGTTTAAAAATTTAAGTCGTTTTATTTCTGACTTTTTACTTTCGAAACATATTCTGTTAATTTCTTTCCATAAAGAGATTGTGCTACTTTTGGTGACATAGCTTTTTGAATTGTGTCTAAATATTTTACATTAATATCGTAAATTTCAGATAATGCAATATAAGGGGCAACTTCATAATCTCTATTGTTCAAAGCAAAATTAGTAGCAAATAAATATTTCCTTTTAATGTTAGCATCTTGAAGCGCACTGATACTATCTGCTGCTTTTAGATTTTGTATTTTAATTGCTTTAAATCTTTGTTCTAACATGGTCAAGTTTTTATCTGTGAATCCCATGTTAATTTTTTTGTACTCTTCAAAAATCTCGTTATTTTTTGATCCTGTAACTTTCGCATCAGCTAGGTAATGATCTAAAGTGGTTTCGATAGTGATGTTTCCAGGCTCTGCAAAGAAAGATATATTGTTGTCTAAAGAATTTGTAGTACCACGATCTAGAGATAAATAAAGCATCTCTGGTGACTTTAAATCTAGGTCGCTCTTAAATGTTGATGTTCCGTCTAAAGTAATTGAATCAAGAACTACTAAAGTAGTATCAACAATTCTTTGAATGTATAAAGTTCCTTTTTTTAATCCTTTTATATTTCCAGTAATATGTAAGTTGCCTGTGGTTTCGGTTTTGTTACAAGAAACTAGTAATACTAATGTAACGAATGCAATAATTGATTTTTTCATGTTAGATTAAAATTTATTTTTTTGGTGCGACTTTAATTTCTTATTTTATAAATAGAAACGATAATTGATAAGCGAGCCCAGTTTTTAGCGTTCTTTGATTTGGGCGCAAAATAAAGAAAATTGTTTGAAAGATTCATTTAATGTGATCTATTTTGGCAAAAATAAATCCCAATCTATTTCTAAATTGGGATTTCTTAATTATTTCAGTAATTTAAGCTTTAAGCCATGCTTCTTTAAGTATGTTTTTAGTCGCATCTGTTGAATGTAAACCTTCTTTTTCCTCATATGGGAGCTTTACTTTCCCTTTGACTGTTTGCTCTTTTCCGTTACGTTTTATTTTAACGGTAATGGCATCATTTTCTTTCCATGACTGGCTAGTCGTAATCATGTCGTATATGTTGTCTACTGAATATGGTTTTCCATCAATAGCAACAATAATGTCGCCTCCTTGTAAATTTAAATTTTTATAGAAATCATTTAATTCCATATTTGGAATTACAATAATCTCTTTCGTTTTCTGATCAACAGTAATATAGGGAACTTGTCCTTTTAAGAAAACATTTGTAGCAGCCTTAGTCATCGTTTTTGTGATTCCCACTTTTGCTAAATAAGCATCATAAGGAATAGGTATTGGTCCTGCGACATACATTTCTAAAAACGCACCAACTTCAGGATAAGTCAAAGAAGTTATTTTTGCGAAAAGCTCATTATCATTAAATGGTTTAGAAACTCCATATTCATTTGAAAGTTTTTGCATCAAATCTAAAATTCCTCTCTCGCCATTACTTTTCTCTCTGATAATAATGTCTAGACACATTCCAATCAATGCTCCTTTTTCATATACATTAAGATACTGCGCTTTGTATGGCTCTGCTAAAACATTTGTGCTCATTTTAGTGAATGGCATCATGTCATCCATCTTATTTGCAGCAGCGATTTTATCAGCTATTCTAGAAAGAAACTCATCTTCGTCAATTAAACCTTGATTGATCTGAAAAAGATTAGCAAAATATTCAGTAACTCCTTCATACATCCATAAGTGTTCAGACATCTTTGGATTGTTATAATCAAAATCGTGGATTTCTTTGGAGTGAATTGACAATGGAGTTACAATATGAAAAAACTCGTGAGATACAACGTCTATCATTGATTTGACTAATTCTTCTTTTGGCATCATTTCTGGCAAGACTACAGTTGTCGCGGTAGGATGCTCTAGAGCTCCAAATCCCTTAGCGTCAGTCTCAGTCATAGTAGATAAGTATAACAATACACTATACTTTTTTGTAGCATTGATTTTACCTAAAAAGTTTTTCTGGGCAGTGATCATTGTTTTCATTTCTGGAGTGATGCTTTCTGCAGTTACTTTTCCAGTTGGAGAATACACTCCAATAAGAATTTCCATTCCATCAATAGTAAAAGTGGTGTAGTCTGGTTTAGCATACATGATAGGATTTTCTACTAATTCAGCATAACGAGCCGTTTTAAATAAATCATTTGTAGTGCTTTCATCATAATCTGTCATTGATGTAGCACCCCATAATGTTGCAGGATGTGAGATAGTAACATTGTATGGAAGATCTTTTTTGTCCTGAAAATATCCAACAAAACCATGCATGTTTAAAACGAAATTTTTACCAGCATCGATATTTGTTCCAGCAGGAGAGAAAATATCTGTATTTCCAAAACCACCGCCTTTTTCAGTATCAAAAGTGTCGTTTACTAAATATGTTACCTTCGAAATAGATTTTGCGCTTTTTATAGACCACGTATTATCGTCTGTTTTTGTCACTGCCAACATACTTCCTTTACTGTCGAAAGCTTTAAAGTCTTCGATATATTTTCCGTAATTATCGACAGAGTACGTTCCTGGAACAATTTTAGGAATGCTGTACGTCACTTCGTCAACAGTAATTTTTGGAGATATAACAGTTACTAGAACTTTATCATCCTTAACTTCGTTTAAATTAATAGTGACTGCTACTGTTTCAATTTGTGATTTTGAACTCGTGTTTGCTGTTCCTGTAGTTTTACAGCTCCAAAATACCGAAGCAAATGCTAAAGCGAAAAATATTCTTTTCATCTGAGATTGTTTTATTTTAGAAATTAGTCTGTGAGAGATTGAAATTGTTACAACGTAATGTGATTTTTATAAGGTTTTAAATTTAGTTCAAGTTCAACGACAGCCTATAAATATCAGTTTCTAATGTTTCTGTATCCTTGTCTTCACAAAGTAGGAATTCAATTTTTTCTTTAGACTTTGAATATAATGTCAAACCTTCAAACTTATGAATGTCACTAATTTTTTTTGTAAAATTAATTTTCATTGTTTTTGTATTGATACTACCTATTATACTGCCTAAAACTTCGCCATCTTCATAAGTTGACTTTGTGTCTTCGGCTGAAGCCAAAAAATAAATGGATTCGTTTACTAAAATCGCATCTGTAAAACTGCTGCGTACTCCTTTAATTTTGGGTAGTTTGTAATCATTGGAAAGAATGGCGAACTGGTCGTTCAAGTTTTCACCTTCGATGGTAAAGATTACATTTTTATTTGAAATTCCATTTCCGCGATTGAATAAGTACCAACTCTTTCCTTCATATATTGCACCTTCTAGATTAAAATCTTCAGGTCTTATTTTTTCAAAATTTTGCATTACTGCGTACAATTCGGTTAAGTCGTGTGTAGTAGTTATTTTCTTCTCTAATGAATTTAATTGTACCATAGTATTTCTTTTATCTGTAGAACCAGATCCAAATATGTAAAGGTCTTCGCCAAAACTTGCAATAGCCTCAAAGTCCGGCTTATCTTTTTTCAGAATATTTTGAGAAGGATTTTCGATTAATGCGTGCCGATTTAACTCTCGAGAATCGATATGATATTCGTAAAGATAACCGCTATTATCTCCAATAATTAAAAGTATATTGTCTTTGTAAATAAGTCCTGAAGCAGATCCAATTCCTATAATTTGAAATAATAATTCAAGCTTAAATTTTTCCATTGTAAGTATTTTGAAAACGAGATTTTATTTATTTCCCACGAATTTTGAGCAAATTTAATGTCTTGATGTGTCAGAACTAATATTAAGCTCCTCAAAATTTATTATATTTGAGTTTATAAAGATAAATTATTTCCTATGAAGTCGATAGATCCAGCTGATTTTAAAGTAGTAGACAAAATTAAATTGTCCAAGTTGCCAACTAATTTAGAGGTTGGCGCTAGCGATGAAAAAAAAGAAAATAAATTAGAGAAAATAAGTGCTAAGTTGAGCGAATTGCAGGACGTTATGTATGCGCACAATAAATATGGTGTGTTAATTTGTCTTCAAGGAATGGACACTTCTGGAAAAGATAGTTTAATACGTGAGGTATTTAAAGGATTTAATTCACGTGGAGTAGTAGTGAGCAGTTTTAAAACTCCTAATTCTGCAGAATTAGAGCACGATTATTTATGGCGCCATTATTTGGCTCTGCCTGAAAAGGGGAAATTTGCTATTTTTAATAGAACGTATTATGAAAATGTGTTGGTAACGCGCGTGCATCCTGAATATATATTAAATGAGAACTTACCGGGAATAGAAAATGTGGAAGATATCACGCCGGAATTTTGGGAAAATAGAATGGAACAAATCAGGAATTTTGAGAAACACATTAGCCAAAATGGAATTATTGTTTTAAAATTCTACATGCATTTAAGTAAAGAGGAGCAAAGGCAACGTTTACTAAGAAGGTTAGAAGAGGGAAAACACAATTGGAAATTCTCTACTAGCGATTTAAAAGAAAGAGGCCACTGGGACGAATATATGGAGTATTACGAAGATGCGATTAATAGTACCTCTACAGAAGAAGCACCATGGTACGTAGTTCCAGCTGACGATAAAGAAATGGCTAGATATATTGTTGGTAAAATAATATGGGAAGAAATGCAAAAACATACCGATATAAAAGAACCTGAAATGGACGACAAGGTTAAAGAAAACATCGAAATGTATAAAGACATATTAAAAAAAGAGTAAAAAAAAATGCACTGATTTTCAGTGCATTTTTTTATATCTAAAATAAATTATAGTTTGAATCCGTAAGCGATACGCAAAGCAATTTGATTTGTATCGTATTCTGTATATGCTTCATAACGTAAACTAACGTCAATGTCTTTTCCAGCATATCCAACTCCTGGAGACCATAAGTAAGTATCCTGTTTGTAACCATTAGTAACTGCAATACCACCACCAACTTCACCTAAAACGTAGAATTGATCTTCCCATACAAAAGCTTTAAAACCTACTTTTACAGGAATAAATCCTAAATCTTTTACATTATTACTAATGAAAAGGTTTGTAAAACCTGTAGTTAATACTGCTGAATATCTTTTAGTTAAATCGTACTGAAGTCTTACATCAGCTCCTAAAGAATAATTGTAAAAATCCTCGTTAGTAGGAACGCCGCCATTGATACCAACACCTAAACGGAATCCTTGATCGTAATTTGTTGCTTTGTTTGTTTCTTGAGCTTGCGTTTGACTTGCAAAGAAGAATGCCATTGTAAATGCTAATGCGATTTTAATTTTTCCTGAAATTTTCATAATTGATTTTTAAAAGTTTTTCTGTTTTGATATTCTCAAAACGACGATGCAAATGTAAAATTCAAGATATGGATGTAGTTATAGAATTATAGAATTTTGTTTCAGAATTGCTCGTTTTTTCGATGTTATTTTTAAAATTATTGTGTTATATATTAATTTGTATCAGTACAATTCAATGCTTCTCCTTACCTTTGTCGACTTTAAAAAAAATCACGTGAATTTATCCCAGTATACTAAAGAGTTCTCCTATAATTTACGATTAGCATATCCTATTATTTTAGGAATGCTAGGTCACACAATTGTTGGTATTGTAGACAATATAATGGTTGGAAAATTGGGTCCAACAGAATTAGCAGCTGTTTCTCTTGGAAATAGTTTTGTTTTTATAGCGATGTCATTAGGTATAGGCTTTTCGACTGCTATTACTCCGCTTGCCGCGGAAGCTGATGGTAAAAATGATATCGACGAGGGAAGAAGTGTTTTTCATCATGGATTATTTTTGTGTTCTATTTTAGGAATAACCTTATTTCTGATAATTTTCTTTTTTAAGCCATTAATCGCTTTTATGGGACAGCCAGATATTGTAGTTGAAATGGCTAAGCCTTATCTCGATATAGTTGCATTTTCACTAATTCCGTTAATTATATTTCAAGGATACAAGCAGTTTGCTGATGGAAAATCAGAAACTAAATATTCAATGTGGGCAACTATTATTGGTAATGTAGTCAACGTTATTATCAATTATTTTTTGATTTATGGGATTTGGTTTTTTCCAAAAATGGGTATAGTAGGAGCAGCTATCGGAACAATTTTATCACGCATAGTAATGTTGATTTTTATGCATTATGCTTTGGCTACGAAGCCAAAATTCTATCCCTACTTTGAGAATTTTAGTTTCAAAGAGATCAAGAAGAAAATGTTGAATAAAATAATTAATCTAGGCTTTCCTTCTTCAATGCAAATGTTTTTTGAAGTAGCTTTATTTACTGGAGCAATATGGCTCTCTGGATTGTTAGGGACAACAAGTCAAGCGGCTAACCAAATTGCGCTAAGTTTAGCCTCTTTAACCTTTATGTTCGCGATGGGTTTGAGTGTTGCTGTAATGATTAGAGTAGGGAACCAGAAAGGTTTAATGGATTATGTTAAACTACAGTTAGTCGCACGTTCGATTTTTTTATTAGCAATACTATTAGAAGTTGTTTTTGCCATTATATTTATTGTTTTTCATAAATATTTACCGCAAATATTCGTAGATGTTAATGATGCGAAGCACATTATCGAAACAAAAGAAGTTATCTTTATTGCGTCCCAATTATTATTTGTTGCCGCATTTTTTCAAATATCAGATGGAATTCAAGTTGTCGTCTTAGGGGCACTGAGAGGTTTACAAGATGTAAAAATACCGATGTATATTACTTTTGTTGCGTATTGGGTAATTGGTTTTCCAATTTCAATATATTTAGGTTTATATACAGATTTAAAAGCAATAGGAATTTGGATCGGGCTTTCGGCAGGATTAACATCAGCCGCTATATTTTTGTATATTCGCTTTGCGAAATTGACAAAAAAATTAATTTTAGAAGGACAAAATAGTAGCATAAATAAATAATTAAAACATGGAATTACCAAAATTTTTATTGGGTGATAATACGGATTGCCCAGAAGACATTTTCATTATACATTTAGATTACCCTAGATTCATCATCAATTTAAAAGATGATGAAGTGGAGTTTATGGAAGAAGCCGAAGATCTTGATGAAGGCGAATTAAATGCTGAAATGGAAGGATTAATTGTAGAGGCGACTGCGTTCTACGATCGTGAAATGGAGCGATACGAAAAAGAATAAGCTTCTCTATCTTTTACATTTCAGTTACATGAATTAAAACCGATGTACTATTAAACAGTCTCCCACAATAAAGCGCGAGACTGTTTATATGCAATCGGTTTTTTTTGTAGATTTCAAACGCTAAATTCCTCTTCTCTTTTATCATTTTCTAAATAGCATTCAATGAAAAAGTTATTCTTTTTAAAACCTATTTTTAATTTTATAGCGATAGGTCTGCTTATTACAACAGCGAGTCGATTGTTTTTGTTTTTTTTATTTAAAGACCGAGTGACTGACACCGCCGATTATTGGTTCATCTTTCCCATAGGTTTGCGTATGGATTTGATACTTTTGTGCTACCTGTCTTTTCTTCCGGCTTTATTGCTCAGTTTTGTTCCAAATAATTATATCAAATACATTAATAAGTTTATTGCTTACTACAGCATCCTATTCTTATTCTTATTTTTATTTGTCGAATTAGCTACTCCTGATTTTGTTGCACAATATGATACGCGTCCCAACAGAATTTTTTTAGATTATCTCATCTATCCTAAAGAAGTTATAGGAATGCTTCTTAAAAGTTATTTATCGTCAATTATTATTACTTTTTTAATTTTGGGTATTGCGCTTTACTTCGCGTTAAAAAAAGTGAAGAGTCTTTTCTATACTCAAGCGACTGATTATAAATTTAGATTGCTGATTTTTCCATTGCTCGTTTTTCTTTTATTTTTTGGAGCGCGTTCCAGTCTAACTTCAAAAAGACCAATAAATGCTAGTAATGCAGTTTTTTCTACAGACCAATTAACGAATTGCCTGGGATTAAATTCATTTTATACTGTCGCTTATGCGGCTTATTCGATAAAAAATGAAGGCAATACAAAAATGTATGGTACAATGGATGAAGATGAAGCAGTCTCTCGCGTTAAGAAATATATGGATGTAACTGAATTCACTGATAATTCTATTCCTTTTCTGCACGTTCAAAAACCAGATGTAATCTTAGAAAGACCTTATAATTTAGTAATTTTTTTACAAGAGAGTTTAGGTGCTGAGTACGTTGGTGTTTTGGGCGGAAAGCCATTAACGCCAGAGTTTGACAAACTTTCAAAAGAAGGATTGTTATTTACTAATTTGTATTGCACAGGAACGCGAAGCGTAAGAGGTATCGAAGCTGTGGTGACAGGTTTTCTTCCATCTCCATCAGAAAGTGTCGTTAAGTTGAGTAATTCACAACAAGGATTTTTTACGATGGCAGATGCGCTAAAAAGAAAAGGCTACGAAACTAGTTTTATTTATGGAGGCATGGCCAATTTTGATAATATGGCTTCCTTTTTTAATGGCAATGGTTTTGAAGATATTGTCGATCAAGATGACTTTGATACTGATGGAAATAAATACGCTTTTAAAGGAACTTGGGGTTATTCTGATGAAGATTTAGCGGTTAAAGCAAATGAATATTTCAAATCTAAAGGTACTAAACCTTTCTTCTCTTTAATGTTTTCTACCTCAAATCACGAGCCTTTTGAATATCCAGAAGGAAGAATAAAGGGTTATGATAAAAAAGCCGCAACAGTTAATAATGCTATGAAATATGCTGATTTTTCGATAGGGAAATTTATGGAAATGGCTAAAAAGGAATCTTACTATAAAAACACTGTTTTTATAATAATTGCTGACCATAATACTAGAACTTTTGGAAAAAATCTAGTCCCTATTAACAAATTCCATATTCCTGCTTTAATTATTGGACCTAATGTACCTGTAGGAAAAGTGTATAGTCAATTAGCGAGTCAAATTGATATTCCGCCAACTTTACTAAGTTATCTTGGCGCCGAATTTGAAACTCCCATGGTAGGAAGAAATTTAAGCAAAATAAAAGCAACAACTAAAGGTCGATCTATAATGCAGTTCAATGATATCAACGCATTCAGAGTTGAAGATCAAGTAGTAATTATGCAACCTAATCTAGATCCATTGCAATTTAAAATCATTAATGATACCACTTTGATTCCAGTAAAATTAGATAGTGAATTGGCTAAAGATGCTTTGGCATATGTTGTAACTGCTGGAAATTTATACAAACAAGGTAAATACAAGCTTAGGGAAATTAAGAAATGATATTACTAATTATCTTCAGAATTGTTCATGCAGTTCTGATATACATTTAATAGTTTTTGAGCTGCTGCAAACGGCGATATTTCATCGTTTTGAACCGCCTTTTTTGTTGGTTCTAATAAATTCTGAATTTCGATTTGGTTATAGAAATTTAATTTTAACTGTTCGTTTATAGTTTCAAACATCCAGTATTGATTTTGTTCTTTGCGCTTTTCAAAAAAGGAGTTATTAGTTTTGGTTAAATCAAGAAAGCTTTCTATTGTGTCCCAAACTAAAGGAATTCCTTCGTGAGTGATCGAACTACAGGTTGAAGTTTTTGGAATCCAGCCAGATTTTTTTGCTGGAAAAAGGTGTAAAGCTCGATTAAATTCCATTTTGGCAAAATGTGCCTTTCTTATATTATCGCCATCTGCTTTGTTGATAACAATAGCATCTGCCATTTCCATAATACCGCGTTTTATACCTTGTAGTTCATCGCCAGCACCAGAAATTTTTAGCAATAAAAAGAAATCGACCATACTATGAACCGCAGTTTCGCTTTGTCCTACACCTACAGTTTCAATAATAATAGTATCAAAGCCACAGGCTTCACATAAAGTAATCGTTTCGCGAGTTTTTCGTGCAACGCCACCTAAAGTTTCTCCAGAAGCGGACGGACGTATATATGCGTTTTTATCTTTTACTAATTCTTCCATTCTAGTTTTGTCACCTAGAATACTTCCGTGGCTAATTGTGCTGCTTGGATCAACTGCTAACACAGCGACTTTTTTACCTAAACTTGTTAAAAATTTCCCAAACGCTTCTATAAAAGTACTTTTCCCAACTCCCGGAACGCCTGTGATTCCTATTCGGATGGATTTACTCGCATGTGGTAAACAAGCATTTATGACTTCGTTGGCTTTCGCCAAATGATTGCTATTAGTACTCTCTACTAAAGTGATCGCCCGACTTAATGCAGTTATATTTCCTGCTAAAATACCATCGACTAATTCTAATGCAGAAGGCTGCATTTTTCTAAACTTTTGAATGTTTACAATGGATGTTGAGCTAGTGATTTCTGGGGGAGAAATCCCTGCTTTTTCGTTTAATGCGGTAGGATGAGTTTTTTTGTTTGACAAAGCTGAAGATTTGAAAAGTAAAAGTAGTGAAAACAAAAATAGTTTCAAAAGCATTGTAGCGCTGGTCTGTTATATTTGAACGTAATGTTTTTAAGATATTCACTTTTTATATGATGATAAATCAGGAATTTTATCCCTCAATTTTTAATAATATGATAATTAAATATTTTAAAAATCACAATGTTGTATTTGTCACATTAAGATTAATTTCTTCATTTCAGTAAAAGATTTTAGTGGTATTTTTACATTCAATTATTTGCTATGTACAACTTCATAATCATCTTTGGTTTTTTATTCTTAGGCTTGATTCTTCAGCGCATAAATGGATTTCCAGTAAGGATTTATAAGCAAATAAATACGATTGTAATTTATATATGTCTACCAGCTCTTGCTTTATATTACATTCCAAAAATTGAATGGAGTAACAATCTTTTATTCCCCATCGGGGTAGCATGGATAACCTTTGCAGGATCTTACTTTTTATTTAATTATATCGGTAAAAAAAGAGCTTGGTCTAAAAAGCTGATAGGTTGTTTAATAATCACCGCTGGTTTAGGAAATACTTCGTTTGTTGGATTTCCTATTATTCAAGCCTTGTATGGCGAAGAAGGAATGAAAACTGCTATTTTAGTTGATCAGCCTGGTTCTTTTGTTATTCTTTCCACTTTTGCGATTCTTGTTGCAAGTATATACTCTACTGGAAAACCTGATGGACTTAAAATTGCTAAAAAAATTGCATTTTTTCCTCCCTTTTTAACCTTTTTAATTGCTTGCTTAATGAATTATTTAAATTTTGATTTTCATGATTACGTGCAAGCTTTACTTCAAAAGGCAGGGACGATTATGACACCATTAGCGATGCTATCTGTGGGATTGCAGTTGAAGTTTGATCGAAGAAGCCAACATTGGAGATTTTTAGGAATGGGACTTTTATATAAATTAATCCTATCTCCTGCAGTGATATACTTACTGTATGTTGTAATTTTGCAGCAGCATTCAAAAATGATCGAAGTTGCAGTGATGGAATCAGCGATGGCGCCAATGATTACGGCCAGCATACTTGCTTCGTCAAATGGTTTAAAGCCGAGGTTGAGTAGTATGATGGTTGGTTTTGGAATACCTATTTCATTTATCACGTTAGTCTTTTGGTATTTCATACTGCAACTATAAAATTCTTTTGGATCTCTATTTAATAATATAGTTTTTATCTTAAAAAATGAATTCATCTTCCGCTACCGCATCCCAAA
Source organism: Flavobacterium sp. PL12 (assembly GCF_039123485.1). Taxonomy (NCBI): domain Bacteria; kingdom Pseudomonadati; phylum Bacteroidota; class Flavobacteriia; order Flavobacteriales; family Flavobacteriaceae; genus Flavobacterium; species Flavobacterium sp. PL12. Next base: position 51,268 of record NZ_JBANDI010000001.1, on the reverse strand, counting down.
GTGAAGTTTTAAATAATGGTCAACAAACCGTTTACCCAATACTGTTTTCAATAGCATTTGCGCATTTAATAAACGACTTATTACAAGCCGTTATTCCTGCTGCGTATCCAGTTCTAAAAGAAAATTATAATTTAACATTTACCCAAATTGGTTTAATTACACTCGCATATCAATTAGCAGGTTCGCTTTTACAGCCACTAGTTGGTCTTTACACTGATAAAAAGCCAAAACCTTATTCTCAAATTTTTGGAATGATTTTCACCTCGCTTGGAATAGTATCATTATCGTATGCGGATAGTTTTTCATTGATTATTGTTTCGGTTATTTTAGTTGGTATCGGTTCTTCTATTTTTCATCCTGAAGCTTCCCGAATTTCTTTTTTAGCATCAGGAGGAAAGCGCGGATTAGCGCAGTCTATCTTTCAACTTGGAGGTAACGCAGGAACTGCTTTAGGACCTTTATTAGTAGCATTAATTGTCGTTCCTAATGCGCAACATTATATCATTTGGTTTTTGATTGCTGCAGGAGTTGGGTTGATTGTGTTGAGTAGAATAGCTACTTGGTATCAAAATCATCTTAGTTTGAGGAGTGCAAAAAAAGCAGTGATTGATTTACCTAACATTTCGCAAAATAAGATTGTGATCTCAGTTGTAATTTTGATGGTTTTGATATTTTCAAAGTTTGTTTATATGGCAAGTATGTCTAGCTATTTTACTTTTTATTTGATGGAAAAGTTTAAACTATCAGTACAAGATTCTCAATTTTATTTAGTTTTGTTTTTAGCTTCTTGTGCCGTTGGAACATTAATTGGAGGACCGCTAGGTGATCGATTTGGTAGAAAATATGTTATTTGGTTTTCTGTTTTAGGCGCTGCGCCATTTACGTTGATGTTACCTTTTGTCGATTTGTTTTGGACTGGGGTTTTATCAGTTGTAATCGGAACTGTTATTTCTTCGGCATTTCCTGCAATTTTAGTTTATGCTCAAGAATTACTACCTAAAAAACTTGGAATGGTTTCTGGTCTTTTCTACGGTTTTGCTTTTGGAATGGGAGGACTTGGTTCCGCATTACTTGGTAATCTCGCAGATCACACGAGTATAACGTATGTGTATTATCTCTGTGCTTATTTGCCATTAATAGGTATCATCGCTTTCTTTTTACCAAATTTAAAGAAGAAATAAAAATCACTTAAATAGTAATTGAAGCTTCTTCTTTTTACTAAAATTTGTTACTGCTTTTTGAGTAATGAATGTTTTCTTAATTGCAGTTAAATGCCTAAAAGATGTATGATTATTGTCATTTATAACTCCTACTAAATAATTATTTATTCTTATTATTTATTTTCGAAAATAAAAATTAGCAGAATTTTAAGATTATTTTTCTTCTTTATTAGTTAAAATTCAATAACTTAGAGTGTTATTAATTAGAAAATAAAACAATATGGCAACAGTACGATTAGGTGATATTGCTCCCGACTTCGAAGCAGAAACATCACAAGGAAAAATAAAATTTCACGAATGGATGGGCGACTCTTGGTGTGTCTTATTTTCGCATCCAGCAGATTTCACTCCCGTTTGTACCACAGAATTAGGAGCAGTGGCAAATTACTATCCTGAATTCCAAAAAAGAAATGTAAAAGTAATTGCTTTGAGCGTTGACGGCGTTGATTCTCATATGGAGTGGATTAAAGATATTAATGAAACACAACACACCACTGTTAACTTTCCTATAATAGCTGATGAAGATAAGCGTGTGGCTGAATTATATGATATGATGCATCCTAATGCAAGTGAAAGCTTTACCGTGCGTTCTGTATTTATTATTGGACCTGATAAAAAAGTAAAATTAACCTTGACTTATCCAGCATCGACGGGAAGGAATTTTGATGAAATATTGCGTGTTATTGATAGTTTACAATTAACAGCTAATTATAGTGTAGCTACACCAGCTAACTGGAAAGATGGTGAAAAAGTAGTGATTTCGCCATCAATTAAAGATGAAGATATCGCGGCAAAATTTCCAAAAGGATATGAGAAAATTAAACCATATTTAAGAATGACACCGCAACCTAATAAATAAGTAGCAGTAAATTACAATTTGTTAAGAAAGCAGCATAAATTTTATGCTGCTTTTTTATTTGTAAGCAATAGACCTAACACTATTATCGTCATGCTTATAATTTGGATAAGACCAATGGCTTGGCCGAGAAAAAAATAAGCTATGATGCCACTAAATATTGGAATCAAATAATAAATTACAGCAGTTTTTGAAGTTCCAATTAAAGAAATAGCCTCGTTCCATAAATAAAAACACACTAGAGACGCAAAAATCCCTACATAAGAAGTTATTAATATAGTTTTTGAGTCAAAAGTAACTTGGTTATAATTTACATGTTCAAAAATGTAAAATGGCAGGAGTAGTAAGGTTCCGATAATAAAAACACTGAATAGAAATACTTTAGAATCTAATGCTGCTGGTTTCTTTCGAACTAAGATAGTATAACAAGCAAAGAATAAACAAGCCAGAAGCATCAATAAATCTCCACTTGTAAAATTGATATTGATTAGTGCTTGTAAGGATCCTTTTGTGATAAGTATTAAAACACCCATTATTATAATTGCTATTCCTACCATTTTTGTAGTCGAGACTTTTTCTTTAAAAACAATTCTCGAAATGGCGATAATAAATAAAGGAATTGAAATAGCCATCAGAGATAAGTTAATCGCACTCGTTGTTTGTCCCGCAAAGTAAATCAAAGTATTAAATATACTTATCCCGAAAATAGCAGTTATTATTAAATAGCCAAAATGTCTTTTTACAATTGCAAAATCGCCGATAGTATTTTTTAAAGCAAATGGTGCAAACACGATGCACGCAATTGTCCATCGCCAAAAAGCTAATCCAATGGGCGGAATATGATCTTTTACACCACTAGCGATTACCATATTTACGGACCAAAGAAGCGTAGCTATCAGTGCAAATAAAACGCCTTTCATCTGATTATTCATTAAATAAGATTCTTTATCTTGGCGTGTTGTAGTAGTAAAATTGTTTTTGCATCTTTAATTTCACCAGTCGAAATCATATTGTAAGCTTCGTCGTATGACATTTCTAAAACGTCAATGTTTTCTTGTTCGCTTTCTAATCCACCGCCTTCACTCACTTTCATACTTGCGTTATATTCACCCACAAATAAATGTAAAATTTCAGTTACAGCGCCAGGAGACATATAGGATTCCATTATTTTCTCTACTTTAGAAATGCGATAGCCAGTTTCTTCTTCAGTTTCGCGAATGATACATTCTTCAGGATTATCTTTATCTAAAAGGCCTGCGCAAACTTCGATCATCATTCCTGATTTATTTCCATTTAGATAAGAAGGTAATCTAAACTGTCGTGTCAATAAAACTTTTTTCGTATTAGGATTATATAGTAAAATAGCAGCACCATCTCCTCGATCATAAACTTCTCGTTTTTGAGTAATCCAAGAGCCATCTTTTTTTTGATAGTCAAAAGTTACTTTGTTTAGAATATACCAGTTGTCAGAAAGTAATTCCGTTTTCTGTATTTTTATAGAAGGATTTTTCATGAGTGTAATTTTGTGAAACTAAAAAAAAACGCTCTGAAATTTTCAGAGCGTTAGTAATATTATTTTAGAATTGTTTGCTTTCTATCTGGCCCTACAGATACAATTTTAATAGGAACTTCGACTTCTTTCTCTATAAATTCGATGTATTCTTTTAACTCTTGAGGTAATTCATCATAAGTAGTAATACCAGTTAAATCTTGTTTCCATCCTTTGAAGTCTTGGTAAACAGGAGTTACATTTTCTGGATCGATGTTATAAGGAAAATGAGAAATATTTTCTCCCTTATACGTATATTCAGTACAAACTTTCAATGTTTCAAATCCTGAAAGTACATCGCCTTTCATCATCATTAATTGCGTTACTCCATTTACTTGAATAGCGTATTTAAGCGCAACTAAGTCTAACCAACCACAACGTCTTTGTCTTCCAGTCACAGATCCAAATTCATTTCCTACGCGTGCCATCGTTGCACCATCTTCGTCGAAAAGTTCTGTTGGAAATGGTCCACTTCCTACACGAGTGATATACGCTTTAAAAATTCCGTAAACTTCCTTGATTTTGTTTGGAGCAATTCCTAAACCAGTACAAGCTCCTGCTGCAGTAGTATTTGAAGATGTTACAAATGGATAAGTTCCAAAGTCAACGTCTAATAATGAACCTTGAGCGCCTTCACATAATATAGATTTACCAGCTTTTTGAGCTTGGTGTAAATATTCTTCACTATCAATAAAATCTAATTTTTTTAGATCTTCGATAGCTTCAAAAAATTCTTTTTCTAATTCTGGTAAATTGTATTGAATATCGACATCATAAAACGCTATCATTGCTTCGTGCTTGTCAGCTAGAGCTCTGTAACGATCTGCAAAATCTTCTAATTCAATATCACCAACACGGATTCCGTTTCTACCTGTTTTGTCCATGTAAGTTGGTCCAATACCTTTTAGAGTAGATCCAATTTTAGCTTTTCCTTTAGAAGCTTCAGAGGCTGCATCTAATAAACGGTGTGTAGGCAAAATTAAATGTGCTTTTCTAGAAATGATCAATTTAGATTGTAAATCCAAGTTGAACTTAGCTAAACCGTCAATTTCGCTTTTAAAAACTACAGGGTCAATTACAACACCATTACCAATAATGTTGATATTATTTCCGTGAAAAATTCCGGAAGGAATGGTTCTAAGCACGTGTTTTATTCCGTCAAATTCTAAAGTATGTCCTGCATTAGGTCCTCCTTGAAAACGAGCGATAATGTCGTATTTTGAAGTAAGAACATCAACAATTTTTCCTTTTCCTTCATCTCCCCATTGTAATCCTAGTAATAAATCTACGGTCATTCTGCGTGTTATTTGTAGTTAATTTTTATATTTCGGAACCGTCTAGTTCCACATTCTTTTTTTGTTTTTTTACACCATAGAGATACAACGAATGATTTGTGATTTCGATATCAAAAATCTCTTCAATAGTTTTCTTTATTGTTTGGATTCGAGGATCACAAAATTCAATTACTTCTCCAGTGTCAGTCATAATAATATGATCGTGCTGTTTGTCAAAGTATGATTTTTCGTAATGAGCTTGATTTTGCCCAAATTGGTGTTTTCTTACTAAAGCGCAATCGAGTAGCAATTCGATTGTATTATAAAGCGTCGCTCTACTCACACGATAGTTTTTATTTTTCATTTTGATATAAAGGTTTTCTACATCAAAATGTTCTTCGCTATCGTAAATTTCCTGAAGGATAGCATAACGTTCAGGTGTCTTGCGATGTCCTTTATTTTCAAGATACATTGTAAAGACATTTTTTACAATTTCTTGGTTTTTCGAGTTATCTGTGGAAATGAGTGTCATATAGTGGCAAAGATAATTTATTTAGTTAAAGAATAAAACTTCCCGTTTGATAAGTTTGAAGTTTGTCCTGTTTCCAGTCTAATATGTTTCATTTAGAAGATAAACTAAATTTTAGGTTTTATATTCTCTCGTAACTTTTTCTACACCATCGATTTTTTTGATATTACTTATCATCTTTTTCAAAATGGTGTTGTTTTGAACTACCACGGTAACTTGACCATGAAAAATACCTGCATCAGTGCTCAAAGCGATACTTTGAATATTTACATGCATATTATTCGAAATCACCTTCGTCAACTGGTTCGTCAGTCCTAGAACGTCCATTCCAGTAACATTAATTATTGCCTTAAATTCTTCTTGTGATGAGTCAATCCACTTTGCTGTCATGATTCGGTATGCGTAATTTGATTGCATTCCTATAGCATTAGGACAATCTTTTTTATGCACTTTTATTCCTTCGTTAATAGTAACAAAACCAAAAACGTCATCTCCAGGAATTGGATTGCAACAAGGTGATAATTTGTAATCTAATTTGTCTTGTTCTTTACCAAAAACAAGCATGTCATAATTACTACTTATAATTGGTTTTTGAATGTCTTCAATAGCTTGTGAGCTAGGAGAGCGCTTCATTTTATTTTTGAAAAAATTAATGAAGGTGTTACTTTTTTGTGCTGCGTAATCTTTTAATTGCTGGTTTTCGATTGCACCAACACCTACGCGATAAAACAAATCTAAACTGGTTTTTAACTTAAAAAAGTTCACTAGTTCATTTATAACCTGCTCGCTTAACGTTATTTTAAGGTGTTTTAATTTACGGGTAAGTAACTCTTTACCTTCTTCACCAATTTTTTTGGTGTTTTCGTTTAAAACATTTTTTATCTTGGTTTTTGCTCGTGAGGTAGTAACATAATCCAACCAGTTTATGGTTGGTTTTTGATGTTGCGAAGTAATAACTTCTATTTGGTCACCACTCTTTAATTCGAAATTTAAAGGAACTAATTTTCCATTTACGCGCGTTCCTCTTGTTCTAATACCTATTTCAGAGTGAATACTAAATGCAAAATCTAGGGATGTTGCACCTTTTGGCAATGATTTGATTTCTCCCTTTGGTGTAAATACAAAGATCTCTTTTGAATATAAATTCATTTTGAAATCTTCGACAAAATCTACAGCATTGGTTTCTGCATTTTCTAAGGCTTCTTTAAGTAAATTAAGCCAAACATCTAATCCGCTTTCTTCAGTAGCACCATTTTTATACTTGTAATGCGCTGCATATCCTTTCTCAGCAATTTCATCCATGCGTTCACTGCGCACTTGTACTTCAACCCAGCGCCCTTTTGGCCCCATAACGGTGATGTGCAAGGCCTCGTATCCAGTCGATTTTGGTGATGATATCCAGTCGCGTAAACGGCTTGGACTTGGACGATAATGATCCGTAACGATAGAATATATTTTCCACGCAATAAACTTCTCTTCGTGCGGATTTGATTTATAAACAATACGCAAAGCAAACTTATCATAGACTTCTTCAAAGCTTACGTTTTGTGCATGCATTTTTCGACGAATCGAATAAATCGATTTTGGACGACCTTTTATAATATATTCAACTCCTTCTTCGTCGAGAGATTTCTTAATTACATCAGAAATAGATTTTATATAATCATCCTGTTCTTCTTTAGTCTCTTTTAGTTTACTTACAATTTCATTGTAAATAGCAGGTTCAGTATATTTTAAACCTAAATCTTCTAGTTTGGATTTAATATTATATAATCCAAGTCGATGTGCTAGGGGTGCGTAAATGTATAGCGTCTCTGATGCGATTTTGGTTTGTTTGTCCTCGCGCATAGAATCCATTGTTTGCATATTGTGCAAACGGTCAGCGAGCTTAATTAAGATAACACGAACGTCATCATTAAGAGTTAATATCATTTTACGGAAATTCTCCGCTTGCATTGATATATTTAAATCTTTTTGAACTAATGCTATTTTGGTAAGTCCCTCTACAATTTGAGCGAGTTTTGGATTAAACATTCGCTCGATATCTTCGACCGTAGTTGGCGTGTCTTCGACTACATCGTGTAATAATGCTGCAGCGATCGACGTTGCTCCAAGACCAATTTCTGACGCTACTATCTTTGCAACAGCAATTGGATGAAAAATATAAGCTTCACCTGATTTTCTACGCTGATCTTTATGTGCTTCGACTGCAACATCAAATGCCTTCCTGATCAGTTTTTTATCATCATCAGTTAGCGTTTGATAGCTTATGCGCAACAATTCTTTATATTCTTGAGCAATTGCTTTATTTTCTTTCTCTAGGTCAATTTCTATCATAATTGGTAGGATTCAATTCCTAAAAATAGAAATTTGTTAGGATATATACAAGGAAAAACAGCATTCTGTTTGTTATTAATCAAATTTAATTTATTAAAGATTATTGCATTTTAGCGAAATCTAAATCTTGGAAATCATAACTAAAGTCAGTCAATTCTGAAATAGGTTTCATCGTTAATCGAATTGCCTTTCCAGTTGCATCGCACTCAAAAAACAAGTGTGCATCAGCATGAAAATAAGCATTATTCCATTTTACCACATAATTATTTCCTTTGTAATAAAAAACCTCACCAGCAAGTTGAGGAGAACGTTTTGAAGCAAAGTATAATCTTCCATTTTTCTCAGAAAGAACTACTTCTCCAAACCAATTGTCTTTGTATGAACCTAAAACAGTTTTAAAGTCAACTTTAAATTTGTCTTTTTTATTTTTAGCAACGGTCGCCCATACTGCTTCTGTTTTTTTATCAGCTGATGCTTCATTTTCTTTTAAACTTTTGCTGTAATTAGCTACATAATCTTCTGCTTGTATTCCTAAATAACTATCTTTTATTGTATTTGTAATTGCTCTAAAAGCCGCTCCAGATTGCTGATTTGTTAAAACAATAATTCCTAGATTCAATTCAGGTAGTAAAGTAACTTGAGTAACAATCCCTTCTAAACCTCCAGTGTGAGTAACTTGTTTGAATCCTTTTACATCACTTAAAAACCATCCTAATCCATAACCACTAAAGTGAGTTTTGTACGGAGGTCGTGGATTTACCGGAATAATAGTTTGCAATTGCCACATTTCATTATGCTCCTTTTTTGAAAATAATTGCTTATTATCTGCGCCGTATTGTCCATTATTCATTTGCATAATTGTCCATTTACTCAAATCATTTACACTAGAATAAATCCCTGCTGCTGCATCAAAAAGTTGATTTTGATAACGCTTAATGACTTTTAACTTTCCATCAATAGGAACGTGCGGAGCAATAATGTTTGTAGAATCTTTCAAACGTACATAAGAAGCCGCACTATTATTCATTTCTAGCGGTTTCATGATGCGCTGCTCTATAAAGTCGCACCAACTCATTCCACTTGCTTTGTGAATAACTTCTCCAGCAACAATATAAAGTAAATTGTCGTAATCATATTGTGTTCTAAAAGCTGATACCGGTTTTAAATACTGTAAATTCTCAATAATATCTTGTGCTTTAAAATCGCTTCCATCTGGCCATATCATTAAATCACCTGCTCCTAGACCTAATCCGCTGCGGTGTGTTAATAAATCTCTAATCGTAAATTCAGTTGTAACGTAATCATTATACATTTTGAAATTAGGAAGGTATTGAATCACTTTATCATCCCATTTAACTTTTCCTTCATCTACAAGCATCGCGAGTGCAGCGCTAGTAAATGCTTTACTATTGGAAGCTATTCCAAAAAGTGTGTTTGCATCTACTTTTTCTTTAGTTAAAATTGATTTTACACCGTATCCTTCGGCGTGAACTATTTTTCCATCTTTCACAATTGCAACTGCGATTCCCGGAACATTAAAAGTTTTTAGCGTTTTTTCTACTAGTTCATCGACTTGTTTCGAGCTAATTTGTGCAAATAGATTTGCAGTCGAAACCGTTAAAATTAAAAGTGTAATCGTTACCTTTTTCATGTTTCAATATTTTTTATTAATTCTTTAAAAATCTAAAATCTAAAATCTAAAATCTAAAATCTAAAATCTAAAATCTGCAATCAAAAATCTAAAACCCTCTTTGTCTTTTTGCTTCGAAAATCAAAATTGCAGCCGCAACCGAAACATTCATTGAATCTATTTCGCCTTGCATTGGAATAATGATATTTTGAGTGGCTGCTTCACGCCATTCATTAGTCAATCCCGTCGCCTCAGTACCTACAACTAGAGCAGTAGGTGTCGTATAATCTTGCGTATGATAGGATGTGGAATTTTGTAAAGTCGCGCAGTAGAAGTTGATCTTTTTTTCTTTTAAAAAAGTAATTATTTCAGTTGTTGTTCCTGTCGCAATTTGGTTTGTAAAAAGGCAACCCACGCTCGACCGAACAATATTAGGACTGTATAAATCACTTTTAGGATTAGCAACAATGACGGCGTCAAGATTAGCTGCATCTGCTGTCCTAAGTAAAGCACCAATATTTCCTGGCTTTTCTGGAGCTTCAGCAATTATAATTAATGGATTGTCCGATAATTTTAAATCAGACAATTGCATTGATTTTGTTTTGGCTACAGCCAAAATTCCTTCAGTAGTATCTCGATATGCTAATTTTTGATAAACTTCTTTATTAATTTCGACTAGCTCTGCATTATCTGAAAGCTGTCGTGCATCATTTTCCGAGCAAATTTCTGGATAAAATAAAAGTGTTTCTATTTCGTAACCTCCTTTAATGGCGATTGCAATTTCACGTTTTCCCTCCATCAAAAAAGTACCCGATTGTTTTCTCGCCTTTGCTTTTTCCTGCAATTGCACTAAAGTTTTTATATATGGATTTTGTATCGAAGTGATTTGTTTCAAGACTTTCAACTATTTAATTAGTAGCTACAAATATACATAGAGAATTCGCAGTTTTTTAAATCGCTTTCGAATATTTGCTACCTATTTCAATAAACCTTAATTAAGATGGTTTCAATCTGATTTGACAAGTATTTTCTTTATTTTTGTCGAATTCTTAAAATTAAAATCCCAAAATAAATGTTTCAACTATTAGATATCATTGGTACGATGGCTTTTGCAATGTCCGGTGCATTGACCGCAATGAATAAAAAGATGGATCCTTTTGGTGTTTTTATTATTGCATTTGTGACTGCTGTTGGTGGAGGAACCTTGCGCGATATCATGATTGGAAGAACTCCAGTAGGCTGGATGCTTGATTTAAAGTACGCTTACGTAATCACTATTGGTTTTGCTTTAGCAATTATTTTTAGGAAAAAATTTGATCGACTTCGCACTTCATTATTTTTATTTGACACGATAGGATTGGGAGTATTTACATTAATTGGTCTCGAAAAAGGTATTAATATTGGACTTCATCCTATAATTTGCATTGCATTAGGCACAATGACTGCCTGTTTTGGTGGAGTTATAAGGGATATTTTATGTACAGAAATACCTGTTATTTTTAGAAAGGAAATTTATGCAACCATTTGTATTTTAGGTGGCGCGGTTTTTTTTCTACTTAAAAAATTCAATTTAGAAAGCGATGCTTTGTATTTAATTACTTCACTAGTTATAATTTCTGTTCGTTTAATGGCTGTAAAATTTAAATGGTATTTGCCAACATTAGAAAATAAATAAAAAAATGCTTAATTTCCCAAAGTTTAAAATTAAAGCGTGAAAAATTATTTCGTCAAGCAATACAAGGAAGATGATTATTCAAATTGGAATTCCTTTATCGTTGAAGCCAAAAATGCTACATTTCTATTTCATCGAGATTTTATGGAATACCACAAAGATCGTTTTGAGGATTTCTCGTTATTGATTTATGACAACCGAAAACTTGTCGCAGTGTTGCCAGCGAATAGAGTAGGAGAAGTTATCCATTCTCATCAGGGCCTTACCTATGGCGGGTTAGTTTATAATGAAAGATTAAAATTAGCAACAATTCTACAAATTTTTAGATCGGTTTTAATTTATTTAAACGAAAATAAAATGGAACGACTAGCTTTAAAAATCATACCTAGTTTTTACAATAATTATTATGCCGAGGAAGTTCAGTATGCATTATTTTCAGTTCAAGCTAAATTAATTAGACGAGATACTTGTGCTGTAATTGAATTACAAAAAAAATTCAAAGTTGCTAAAGGCCGACTTGGGGGAATCAATAGAGGGAAAAAGCTTGGACTTATAGTTAAAGAGGAATCAAATTTTGAAGTTTTTTGGAATCAAATTTTAATTCCTAATCTTGATATCGTGCATCAAGCTAAGCCAATTCATTCGTTACAAGAGATTAAGTCTTTACATCAAAAATTCCCTAAAAATATCAGACAGTTTAATGTTTATAGTAATGGGAAATTAGTAGCCGGAACAACTATTTTTGAAAGTAAAAATGTTGCGCATTCGCAATATATTTGTGGGAATGAAGAGAAGGGGATTTTAGGTAGTATCGATTTTCTATACGATCATTTGCTGACTTCTGTATTTCATGAAAAGCAGTATTTTGATTTTGGAGTTTCAAATATAAATCAAGGTAAAAATTTGAATGAAGGATTGTCTTATTGGAAAGAAAGCTTTGGAGCGAATATAGCAGTACAAGATTTTTATGAAGTTGAAACGTCCAATTACCATCTTTTAGAGAATGTATTAGTATGATTAAATTTTTAGATTTAAAAAAGATTAATGAACCCTACGAAAGTGCATTTCAAGAAAAATTGAAATCAGTTTTAACAAGTGGATGGTATATTTTAGGTAGTGAGGTTGCAGCATTTGAAACAAATTTTGCTCAGTACTGCGGTGCGAAGTACTGCATAGGAACAGGAAATGGATTAGATGCGCTTGTTCTAATTTTTAAAGGATATATTGAATTAGGAAAGTTACAAAAAGGCGATGAAGTTATTGTTCCTGCTAATACATATATCGCTAGTATTCTTGCTATTTTACAAGCTGATCTAGCTCCAGTTTTGGTCGAGCCAAAAATAGAAACATATAATATCAATCCAGACTTAATTAGTGATAGAATCAATTCTAGAACTAGGGCGATTTTAGCAGTTCATTTGTACGGCCAATTGGCCGATATGGAAACAATAAATACCATTGCTACTAGACATAATTTGATTGTTGTAGAAGATGCTGCGCAGGCTCATGGTGCAAAAGCAAATCAAAAATCAAAAACAATAAATCAAGAAACTGCAACTGCTTATAGTTTTTATCCAGGTAAAAACTTGGGTGCATTAGGAGATGGTGGAGCGGTAGTAACAAACGACGCTGAATTAGCGAACGTGATTCAATCGCTTCGCAATTATGGTTCCAAAACAAAGTATTATAATGATTATATCGGTGTTAATTCAAGATTAGATGAACTTCAAGCTGCTTTTTTAAATGTTAAATTACCTAATTTAGATCGTGATAATGATAATCGCCGTTCCACTGCAAGACGCTACATATCTGAAATAAAGAATGATAAAATTGTATTGCCTTTTCACGATAATTCAAAGAACCATGTTTTTCATCTATTTGTAATTAGAACTAACCGTAGAAATGAATTGCAAAATTATTTATTGCAAAATGATATTCAAACGGTTATTCATTACCCGATCGCTCCTCATAAACAAAAAGCTTTAATTGGTTTTAATAATTTATCTTTTCCTATCGCTGAAAAAATTCATGACGAAGTGTTGAGTTTACCTATCAGTCCAGTTATGACTTTTGATGAGGTGGATTATATTATTGAAATTATGAATAAATTCTAATTTGGAATTCGTCAAAAAAATATTGCAAACTCAATTATTCAAAATATCTTCTTTGAATAGCATTAGTGTTTTTATTAAGTTATTCATCGGAATTATAACTTCTAAAATGCTTGCTGTATTCGTAGGACCGGGAGGAATGGCATATATAGGTAATTTTCGAAATTTCATGACATCTTTAGAAGGAGTTTCCACGTTAGCTTTTTCATCAGGTGTTATTAAGTATATTGGCGAAAATGAAGGAAATGAAAAAGAACTTAGTAAAATAATTACGACTGTTTTAATTACATTTTTATTTCTTTCAACCATCATTGGTCTCTTGCTATTTTCCTTTTCTAGTTTTATTACCACTAAAATTTTCGGGAATAATATTCAGTATGAAATAATTTTTAAAGTGGTGGCCATAGTATTACCATTTAGTGTTATTTCCTCTCTTTTTGTAAGTATTATCAATGGTTTAGGTAAATACAATAAGTTAGTTTACGCCACTATTGTTAGTAATATAATTGCGATAATTTTAACTGCATCATTGATATACGAATTCAAATTAGTTGGAGCGCTTATTTCGATCGCTGTAAATCCTATCATTCTTTTTACCGTAAATTTCTTCTATGTCCCTAAAGAATTACAAATTATTAACAGAATAGATTTTAAAGAGTATGATTTTGTTGTAATAAAAAAACTAGCGGGATTTTCAATTATGATATTACCTTCTTTTTTATTGAGTCCTTACATTACATTAGAAATTAGAAAATTTTTAATTATTACGGTCGGACTTGATGAGTCTGGATTTTGGGAAGCGATTACGAAGGTTTCTAATTTATATTTAATTTTTATAAGTACTTTAGTTAGTCTATATTTTTATCCTCAATTAATTAAAGCAAAAAGTAAAAAGCAAACAAAAGAAGTTTTTTTACAATTTTATAAGTCCATCATTCCACTATTTATTTGCTGTGCTGTTGTTATTTATTTTTTAAGATTTTGGATTGTGAAAACACTTTTTAGTAATGAATTTTTACTTGTGTCTGATTTATTTTTATGGCAAATTATTGGAGATTTTTTCAAAATATGTGGTACTATTATAGCATTTCAATTCTTAGCGAAGAGAATTATCGTTCCCTATATTATATTTGAATTTTCGGCAAACGTGTTTCTATATTTTTTTAGTATCTACTGTATTGAATTAGTAGGAATTCAAGGTGTGCTGATTGCGCAAGCAGCTGAACATTGTTTGTATTTAATTGTTATTACGATTTATTTTCGAAAACTGATATTTTAAGTTACAGAGACAATTAAAATGAAAAACGATAAACTGATCACTATTTTTATTCCTGTCTATAATGGTGAGAAATATTTGCAGCAAACATTGACCTCAATCAAAAAGCAAACTTATACTAACATAGAAATACTTTTAGTTGATGATTCCTCTTGCGATAGTAGTCTTCAAATTATAAGCGAATATGCTAAAGATGATAAGAGGTTTAAAATTTTTGTAAAAGAGAATGGAGGAATGGTTGCAAACTCAATGAATTTTGTAATGCCAAAGATTAATGGGGATTACTTTTTTTAAGCTTCGCAAGATGATATTTTTTCATTAGATCTAGTTCAACAAATGGTTGAAAAGCAAAATGAAACAGGAGCTGAATGTGTTTTACCAATCATGGAATTTTATTTTGAAAAAAAATCAAATAACAAAAGAATTGTAGGGCTTAATGGAGATAAAAACATTCAATTATCAGGAAAAGAAGCTTGCGTTGCTTCTTTAAATTGGTCTATTCACGGCTTTGTATTGATAAAAAGTGATTTACTAAAAGCTGAATTTTTTCCAGAGGATGCTTTTGATTCTGATGAATATATAACTCGCAAGCTATTTTTGAAAAGTAATAAAGTCGTATTTAGTGATGGAGTTTTTTTTTATCGTCAAGATAATTTAAACGCTATAACTAAAACGTTTGGTAAGAAAAATTTTTATGTTTTAAATTCTTCTTGGAAACTTTACACTCTTTTAAAAGAAAACAACTATGATGAAAATATTATTTTTAATAGCCAGATAGGAATCATTCATCAGTATCTAGATCTTTATTCAATTTTTAAATCTTTTACATTTATAAATGAGATTGATAAGAATGATGTTCATTTATTTTTAAAAAAGTATAAAAATAAGCATCTGGTACATGATTTTTTGTTTTATAATTTGCAGTACACATTAAGACATTTCAAATGGAAATATTTAATCTTAATAGCGGTCATAAAGGTCGGTTTTCTTTTTAAAATTTTTATAAAATATAAAAGAACGAAACTGAAAAAATCAAATTTCAAAAGATCTATTTCTTAAAATTATACAGCGCACTTTTAACTCCAGATAAACATATTTAATTAGTAATTTGAAATTTCTAGTTTTAAAAGCTACTGTCATTTCAAAATGTATTCTTTTAAGCATTGCTATGAATTCTACTTTTTTATTATTTAAATGAATTACTTTTTTTAAAATTAAGTAAGTACTATAATTAAAATTGTTAGTTTTTTTATTGTTTTTTTTCTCTAACAAAGTGTACATCGAATTTTTTAAAACTCTTTTCTGGACTAAAATTTTATCTATATAATCAAAGTGATAAATTCGAGCTGCCCGAATCCAGAAGTCGTAATCTTCGTACGCTAATGTTTCGTCGTATCCTTCTAAATTTTCAAAGACTTCCCTTTTAATTAGAGCAGTGATAGAGCATAAATTGTTATTTCCATTTAGTAAACCTATATAAATGTCACCTGTCGGTTGAGATTTAATCCTTCTTTTTTGCTTATCCGTTATAAAGTAATCTTTGATAAAGTCACCTTTTTCTGTGAATAATTCAGCATTTCCGTATATGACTCCTACGTTTTGATGTACTGTCGTAATAAAACCTTTTAATTGATTTTCAATACAATCTGATTTTAGAATGTCATCAGCCGCGAGATCGATAATATATTCACCTTTAGCAATTTTTAAACACTGATTGAAAGATTTTGTATTACCTAAATTTTCTTTGTTGATTAAAAAGGGAATCTTTGGATTTTTTTTTAGCCAGTTTTCGATAACTTGAACTGAATTGTCAGTGCTAAAGTCGTCAGCGATGATCAATTCTACGTTCTTATGTGTTTGATTTAACACTGATTCTAAAGCTTCAACCACAAAGCTTTCATGATTATAGCACAAACAAATAACGGTAACTAGCGGATTGCTGTGCATACTATGGGATAAGATTTTTATATTTGGTACGAAAATAAGAATAACAATTGGGAAAGGAGCGTAAAAATATTAAAATAGCACTAGTTGGCTATAAACTATCTGAGGGTGGATTGGAGCATGTCTTTGGTACAGTTTCTGAGTTGCTTTATCATGCTAATTATGAAGTTCATGTTATTGTTTTAGAAAACAAGATTGAGTTTCCGTATCATGGAACCTTACTTAATTTGGGATGTTATTCTAAATTTAAAAAGTATTTTCAATTAAAACAGTATTTAGTAAGGAACAACTTTGACTATATAATTGATTTTAGACACCGTATAAATCCATGGATGGAAATTCTTTTTATCTATTATATTTTTGCTGGTTTTAAATTTATATATACGGTTCACAGCAGTAGATTAGAGATTTACTTAACCTCAAGATCTTGGGTTGCAAGAAAAATATTGAACAAAGCTTTCAAAATAGTCGCTGTTTCCAGAGCTCTAAATGAAAAAATAAAACTAAAATATGGATTTATTAAAGCTGTGACAATACCTAATTCTGTATCGGAGAAAGCAACAGAATTTGATTATTTAAACTCTTTGCTTCCTTTTAAATATTGTATTGCAGTTGGTAGATTAGTAAATTTGAAACAGTTTGATAAAATGATTGCTGCATATCATGAATCAATTTTACCAACAAGTGAAATTCACCTCGTTATTTTAGGTCAAGGAGAAGAGAAAGAAAATTTGCTGCAACAAATAGAAAATTTAAATTTGACAAAATACGTCCATTTACTAGGTTTTAAAAATGATGCTTATTTTTATATTAAAGATGCTCAATTTTTAGTTCTAAGTAGCAAATATGAAGGTTTTTCGATGGTTATTTTAGAAGCTTTAAATGCCGGTATTCCAGTTGTTTCCTTTGATTGTGAAACAGGACCGAGTGAATTAGTAACGCATGAATATAATGGTTTGTTAGTTGAAAATCAAAATTTTATAGCGCTGAAAGAATCATTAAACAGAATGGTAGAAAATCCTGCATTATATAATTACTGTAAAAAAAACGCAAAAGAATCTGTAAGTAAATTTTCAAATGAGAAAGTTGCTAAAAAATGGATTGATTTATTAAATTAGATAAGTATTTGACATGAAAATTGAGCTAATTACCATTCGCAAAATTCAAGATCAGAGAGGAAATTTATCTGTGCTAGAAAATGATATTCTACCATTTGACTTTAAAAGGATTTATTATTTGTACGATGTTCCAGCTGGAGCAGAAAGAGGTGGGCATGCACATATTGCGCAGCAAGAATTTCTAATTGCATTAAGTGGAAGTTTTGATGTAGTGTTGAATAATGGTGAGGAACAGAAAACTATTTGTTTGAATAAGCCTTATGAAGGACTTCTAATCCATGAAGGTATATGGAGGGAACTAAATAACTTTTCTTCTGGAAGTGTTTGCTTAGTAATTGCATCGGCTGTATTTGATGAAGAAGATTATATTAGAGATTTTAATGAATTTTTACGATTTAAAAAATAGTCATTTTTATTTTTTTAAGATTTTTTTGTAAATCAATTCGAGCTTTTTGTAATGATTATCAAATGATAATTCCTTAATGTAAACACTTGCATTTTCTTCCATCTTGTTTCTTAAGGTAGTGTCTGTTAATAGTTTTTTAATTGATTCCGTTAGTTTTAAAACGTTCCCATGAGGGAAAACTAAACCACTATTAGATTCTCTAATTTCTTTTTCTATTCCTAATAAATCGCTAATTATAACGGTTTTGCGAAAAGCAAAACTTTCTAAAATTACATTTCCATACGATTCTAAAAATTCGCTTGGCACAATTGTAAATTTTGCTGAAGCATACAAATGCACTAACTCTTTCTGGCTTTTTTTGCCTAGAAAAATAACGTTATTGATGTTATTGTTTATTACATAATCTTGCAATTCTGATTCAATACTACCTGATCCAACAATTTTTAATTGCTCTTGCGGAAATTCTTGAAGAATATTTTTAAAGGACTTCAGTAATGTCATTACTCCTTTTTCAGGATCTAGTCTACCTACAAAAAGTAAATAAGTTAGATCACTTTGTTCTATAAATGAGTTAGAAATTAAAACGGGGTTAGCGATTGTTTCGCCTAAAATTTTAAATTTTTCTTTTATTAGTTTAGTTAAATTATCAGAAGGAGTAAGGAAGTAGTCAATATTTTTCTTTATTATTTTTGCATGGTAACTTTGCTTAAAATAGAGGAAACTGTCAAATATAATATTTTGTTTAGGATGATGATTTAAAATACAATCTAAAAAATTGTCGTGGTGTTTTAATGTGTTACCAGATGTATCAAGCATGAATGCTTTAGCACATATATAGTAGTAATCTCTAAAGGACTGAATTATTGGAATTGATTTACTTTTTGCGTAAC
The DNA here is from genome assembly GCF_039123485.1 of Flavobacterium sp. PL12. Taxonomy (NCBI): domain Bacteria; kingdom Pseudomonadati; phylum Bacteroidota; class Flavobacteriia; order Flavobacteriales; family Flavobacteriaceae; genus Flavobacterium; species Flavobacterium sp. PL12. The sequence goes on along the minus strand of NZ_JBANDI010000001.1, from coordinate 32,456 downwards.
TCATAAAATGTGGCGTTACTGTGGCGCCTATGCTAAAACAATGAATCAGATCTGGTTTGAAGGAATCAATTTCATTAATTATAGCTTTGGTAGTTTGTGAATTGTAAAACTTTTGATAAATCTTAGTTTTTTTTTCGACAACTCCAAACCATTTGAATTCAATTTCAGTTTTATGTTCTTCTGAATACGAAACTAAAGTCTCCAAGTAATTTTCGACTCCACCAACAGTGTTATTTAAGAAGTTATTAATTAGTAGAACTTTCATACTATTTCTTTTTTCTTTAAATAATTTTTTGAAAAATAACCCAATCGGTAAAAGTCAAATAGCAGTAACGATGGTTTCGTAGATAAAAGATTGCTCTCTAATAAATTTTCAGTTCGTTCGAAAACAAAAATAATTAGCGACGATATATGAAATTTTCTAGCCATTGTGAACGCACGAAGTAAACTAGAATCCTTACCATTAAGAATTTTTTTCTTGTATAGTTCCACAAGGTTTATAACTGCAGTTTTTGATTTTTCAATAAATACGATTGATTGTTCTTGATTTTGATGAAAACATGGATTGTCAATTTGCGTAATGGAGACGTTATTCTCCTTTAGATTTTTTAAAAATACTAAATCTTCAAAACCATAAGAACGAATCGAAGAGTCAAATGGATTTTCTAAAAATAATTTTTTCTGTAATAAGAGATTCCAACTAAAAACGAGATCATTTGGATTTTTAACACGATATTTTAAATCCTTTGATTCTCTTGCATGACCGTAAGTCCATCGCAGCAAACTATTATCATTTGGCTTTCTTTTATCATAAAGTACACCGCCAAAGACTGCTTGTGGATTTTTTGTAATAAAATCAGTATATAAACTGATGTAATTTTTATTACAAGGAAACGAATCAGCTTCTAAAATTAGTAAATATTCAAAATTGGAGTACTCGACTAACTTATTAATTGTCGCGCCTCGACCAAGATTTATATTATTGATTAAAAAACGGCAGTTGTTTAATTCATTAATCTGCTGATTTTCAATAAAATTTACTTTTGAGCTATCATCTAAAATAATTATCTCAAATTCAATTCCGCATTCATTACATTGCCTGTGTAATTCCGTCACTAAAGTATAAATATTACAGTTGTATGTAGGAATGAGAATCGATAGCATTATGCAGTCCTCTGCTGAATCACTTCAAATATTTTAGAATCTTCGCACTTTAATGTCTTGGATGGAAACTTCATTAACAAAGCATAATCATGCGTTGCCATTATAATAGTTTTTCCATTAGCATTGATTTTTTTTAAAACTTCTAGAACTTCTACACTCGTTTGAGGATCTAAATTTCCTGTAGGTTCATCAGCAAGAATTAATTCGGGATCATTCAATAGCGCTCTAGCGATTGCTACACGTTGTTGCTCACCACCTGATAATTGATGCGGCATTTTTTTTCCAAAGTCTCTCATTCCAACTTTGTTCAAAACTTCGTCAATTTTAGTGTGCATTTCTAAAGTGTCGGTCCAGCCAGTTGCTTTAAGTACAAACAGCATATTATCATCAACAGTACGATCTGGTAATAATTTAAAATCCTGAAATACAATACCAATTTTTCTCCTTAGAAAAGGAATGTCGTTCTCCTTTAAACTAGCTAAGTCAAAGCCTACAATGCTTCCTTCTCCTTCTGTTAAAGGTAAGTCTGCATATAAAGTTTTCATTAAGCTACTTTTTCCAGAACCTGTTTTACCAATGATGTAAAGGAATTCTCCGTGATTTACCTCCAAGTTCACTTCTGTTAATACAGCTTTAGTTTCTTGATAAATAGTTACATTTTTTAAAGACAATACGGATTGCGACATAATTTGGTTTTGTTTAAGGGGTAAAAGTAAGAAGATAACGGTTCTATTCAAAATAAATTCTATGCTATTCGAAAGAATTAGAAAAATAAAAAGTAATAATAGGTGGGCATGGTGTTTGATTCTAAGAACTATATATCATTATACTTATGAATCTAAATAGAATTACAAATTTTCATAATAAAAGTCAATTTTGATTCGTTATAGAGTACGGAATATAATATATTTGAATTATTAAAAAACACACGACAATGCGTAAATTTTCCTGGGGATACTTCTTATCTTTTTTTCTTCTAACTGCTTTAGTTTCGGCACAAAAATCAACGATTTATACTAATGATTTAAAAGATTTCTACAGAGCAGTTTCGCTTTTTAAAGGGCAGCAATACGCATCGGCACAACTTATTTTTAATAAAATTAAAGAAAATGCTACCAATGAAGAGCTCAAATCTGATTGTGCGTATTATGCTGCAAATTGTGCCATAAGAACGAATCAAGCTAACGCTGATGAGTTAATGGAAAAATTTGTTTCGGATTATCCAACGAGTGTAAAACAAAATCAAGCCTATATCGAAGTAGCGCATTACCATTTTAATCAAGGGAACTACCCGCAAGCATTGCAATGGTTTGATAAAGTAGATGAAAGCAGTTTAAGTCGCGCTGATCAGGATCAATTTAACTTCCAAAAAGGATACAGCTTTTTTAATGCGCAAAAGAAAAAAGAAGCAACAACGTATTTCAACAAAGTTGTAAATTCAGCTGAATATGGATCACAAGCAAAATATTACTTAGGTTTCATGGCGTATGAAGGAGATGATTATAAGCAAGCTACAAAGTATTTTGACGAGGTTTCAGGTGAGGAAAAATATAAAGAGAAACTTTCGTATTATCAAGCTGACATGAATTTTAAGTTGGGTAATTTCCAGAAAGCAATTGATTTAGGCCAAAAAGCAATGGCAAAATCAAACGTAATGGAAAAGTCAGAACTGAGTAAGATAATTGGGGAAAGCTATTTCAATTTAAAAAAATACGATACAGCGATTCCGTTCTTAGTGGCTTACAAAGGTAAAAAAGGAAGATGGAACAATACCGATTATTATCAATTGGGATATGCTTACTACAAGCAAAAAGACTATGAAAACGCAATTGCTCAATTTAATAAAATAATTGGTGGTAAAGATTCTGTTGCGCAAAATGCATATTATCATTTAGGAGAAAGTTATTTAAATACAGATAAAAAGCAACAAGCTTTGAATGCTTTCAAAAATGCTTCTGAGATGGATTATGACTTAGCGATTCAAGAAGACGCAAGTTTAAACTATGCGAAATTAAGTTATGAATTAGGGAATTCCTACCAAAGTGTTCCTGCTATTTTACAGGGATTTTTGAATAAATATCCGAATAACGCAAGTCGTTCTGAAGTAGAAAAGTTAGTGATTGACTCTTATATTTCATCAAAAAATTACAAGGAAGCTTTAGTGTTATTGGAAAAAAATAAATCTCCTGAGAACAAGTTGGCCTATCAAAAAGTGTTATTTTATAGAGGATTAGAATTATATACAGATGGAAAATATGATGATGCCTTAAAAATGTTCACGAAAGCTACTACGGAGCAGAAAGATGTTGTTTTTACAACCAGAGCAACCTTCTGGAAAGGAGAAGCAGAATATGTATTAGGTGATTTTAAGGAAGCTTTGTTGAGTTATAAGCAATTTGCTACTTCAAGTTCAGCTCCAAAAACACCAGAATATAAAAATCACAACTACAATATTGCTTATTGTTATTTCAAATTAAAAGAGTACGATCAAGCGGGTAATTATTTTCAAAGTCAGATTGAAAAAGCAGCTTCTGATAAAGTTCGTTTAAATGATTCCTATTTGCGTTTAGCAGATTGTCGTTTTGTAACTTCAAAATACAGTCAAGCGATTGATGCCTATAATAAAGTGATTGAGTCTAAAAGTGTTGACGCAGATTATGCTTATTTTCAAAAAGCAATTTCTTACGGATTTATGTCTAAAAACGATAAAAAGATAGATGAACTAAATTCTTTTATCCAGATGTTTCCAAAATCAGAATATAGAGATGATGCGCTTTTTGAATTAGCAAATACCTACCTTGCTGATAACAAAAATGATTTAGCTATTAAAACGTATGAGCGTTTAAATGTTGAATATAAAAAGGGTTCATTTACTTCTCGCGCTACTTTGCGTCAAGGTTTAGTATATTATAATACTGATAAAACAGAGCAAGCTTTAGTGAAATTCAAGAAAGTGGCATCAGATTTCCCTAGAACTCCAGAAGCACTTGAAGCTGTAGCAACCTCAAGATTGATATATGTAGATGGCGGAAGAGTAGATGAATATGCAAGTTGGGTGCGCACTTTAGATTTTGTTGCTGTGACTGATGTCGAACTTGATAATGACACTTTTGAAGCGGCTGAAAAGCAATTTCAACAGAACAATTCAAAGCAAGCAATCTCTGGATTTAATAGTTACATCAATCAGTTTCCTCGTGGTATTCATGCTTTAAAAGCAAACTATTATCTTGGTCAATCGTACTTTGCTGAAGGTTCTGAAAGCAAATCAATACCTAATTATGAATATGTGATTGCACAACCAAGTAGTGAATTCACAGAACAATCTCTGTCACGATTAGCGCAGATATTTTTGAAGAATAAGCAAACTGATAAAGCGATTACTGTTTTAGTTCGTTTAGAAAATGAAGCTGATGTCCCTCAGAATAAAACGTATGCGCAATCAAATTTGATGAAATCATACTATGACGTAAAAGATTATCAAAACGCAGTTGGTTACGCTGAAAAAGTTTTAACAAATGCAAAAGCGGATGACAAGGTTAAAAGTGATGCTCAAATTATAATAGCACGTGCTGCTATTGAAAGTGGAGATGAATCTAAAGCCAAAGTAGCTTATGCTAAAGTAATGGCAATTGCTAAGGGAGAATTAGCGGCTGAAGCTTTATTTTATGATGCTTATTTTAAAAATAAAGAAGGCAATTTTGATGCGTCAAATACTGCAGTTCAAAAATTAGCTAAGAGTTATTCTAGTTATAAATATTTTGGAGCTAAAGGTTTAGTGGTAATGGCTAAAAATTATTATGGATTGAAAGACAGTTTTCAAGCTACTTACATTCTTGAAAATGTAATTAAAAACTTTACCGATTATCCAGAAGTCGTTTCAGAAGCTAAAACTGCGTTAGAAAAAATAAAAATGGAAGAGTCAAAAACGAATTCATCGATAGGGAAATAATTCATTTGTCGCGATAGATTTTAAAAGCATAGTTCAATTTAATTTAGAAGTAACTCTAGTCAAAATATTCCTAGAATGACAATACCTTTTTACATAGTTGATGTTTTTGCTGAAGAAAAATACAAGGGAAATCAATTAGCAGTTTTCCTAGATGCTGAGAATTTAAGTTATGCTCAAATGCTTGAAATTGCTCGAGAAACTAATTTTGCGGAGAGCACTTTTATTACGGCTGTAGGAGCTCAAAGCGGAATCGTAACAATTAGGATTTTCACGCCACAGCACGAGATGCAATTTGCGGGTCATCCTATAATAGGGACTTCATGGTTGCTCATGAACAAAATATTAGATGATAGGCCGCAAGAAATCACTATTTTAGTTCCTGTTGGTGCGATTCCAGTGAGACAAGAAGTAGATTTAGTTTGGTTACAGGCAGCGCAACCTGAATTTTTTTCTACATATTCAGCATCTGATTTTTTGAACTTTACTAATTTTAGTTTAGAGGATTTAGAGACTGAATTTCCTATCCAAGAAGTTACAACGGGAAGTGCGTTTGTACTTGTTCCTGTTAAAAGTGTAAATGCTTTAAAAAATTTAGTGGTTAACCAAGATAAAATGGATCAATGGTTGCGTGAAAACTGTAATTCTGCGCATCGCGCATTTTACTTTTTTTGTTTAGAGGATGAAAATAGTACCAGCAGAATGCTGTGCATCGAGAATGGTAAACTTATAGAGGATCCAGCAACAGGAAGTGCTAGTTCTTGCTTACAAGCTTTTCTTTTGAAATATCACAAATCTGAAATTAAAATGATAAATTTTCAAGGAGATTTTATTAATAGACCATCACAAATTCATTTTGAAGGCAGTCTAATTGATAATCATTATGATATTAAAATTGGCGGTAAGACAAAGTTCGTTGCAAGTGGACAGTGGGAAGTTTAAATTAGAGTTCAAAATACACTCAGATATAAAATAAATAAAAGATGACATTTAAAGATTTGAATATTAAAATGATACAAAGCAATACATCAAAATTCTCGAAGCCTTGTCTTTCAAGTAGGGTAGGAATCGGGATTTTATTTTTATTGATTTCGCAAGTTTCAATTGCGCAAAAGAAAGAGCAAATTGGAAACGAAACAGTAAATGTTATAAAACCATACACACCAAAGATTTCGGATGCATCCAAAGTAAAAGAGGTCGCTGATTTAGATGATGAGGCTACTTCTAAAAAAGAGGTGGTGAAATACACTATTTTTTCATTTCCGGTTGCATCGACATTTACACCTTCAAAGGGAAAAGCTGAAGGAGTTGAGAAAGAAAAACAAGCACAGTTATTTAAAAACTATGCAACTTTAGGAGTTGGTAATTACGGAACATTTATCGGTGAGCTTTTTGTTAATCATGATTTAAATGATACTGATTACGTTGGTGGAATGTTTCGCCATCACTCTTCACAAGGCGGAATAAAGGAAGTAATCTTAGATGATAAATTCTACGATACCTCTCTGAATTTAATGTACGGTTCAAATCAGAAAAATATATCTTGGAACGTAGATTTAGGGTTGCAAAATCAAATCTATAATTGGTATGGTTTACCTACGGATTTTGCAAGTACACTTTCTCCTCAAGATGGCGTAAGTTTAATTAAAGGTATTGACCCAAAACAGTCGTATAACACAATATCATTTGGTGGAAATGTCGCTTTTAGCGAAAGTATCGTAAATAAGATAAATTTAAAATTTAGTCATTTTACGGATATTTATAATTCTTCGGAAAATCGATTTTATATAAAACCAACTGTAGAGTTTGACGTGATGGACAGTGCTGTAAAAACAGATTTGCTTGTTGACTATGTTGGAGGTAGTTTCGAAAAAAATTACTTAAATAACATGCAGCCTTTAAAATATGGTTTTACAAATTTTGGGGTTTCACCTAGTTTTGTGATGTTAAAAGATGATTGGACTTTAAACATTGGTGCATCAGTTATCTACAGTTTAGATAATGAAAACAACAATAACAAATTTTTTATCTATCCAAAGTTTAATGCATCATATAAGGTCGTTGGAGATTTAATGATTTTTTATGCTGGTGTAGAAGGAGATTTAAAACAGAACTCTTACCAAAATTTTGTTGATGACAATTCTTTTTTATCACCGTCTTTATTTATAACTCCTACAGATCAACAGTATGACATTTTTGCAGGATTGAAAGGGAAATTAAGTAGTAATTTGAGTTATAACATTAGAGGTTCTTATTTAAATGAAAGAAATAAAGCTTTGTTTAGAAGTAACGATTATAATGAGAGAACTGGCAATGAAAACTATGAATATGGAAACTCTTTTCAAGTTGTTTATGATGATATGAGAACGCTTCGCTTTTATGGGGAACTAAAAGCTGATTTCTCAGATAATGTGACTTTTGGTATTGATGGGAGTTTTAGTAGTTTCAAAAACAATTTTCAAATTGAAGCGTGGAACTTGCCAGCTATCAAAGTAAACACAAGTCTTGATTTCAATATTACAGAAAAGTGGTTTGCTGGTGCAAATTTATTTTATGTAGGCGAAAGAAAAGATTATAAAACGAATACTGATTTAGTCTACGTTGTTGCTCCTAACCAAAATCCTATTACCTTGAAATCTTATTTTGATATCAACGCTAATGTCGGTTATAATTATAGCGATAGATTGACTGCATTTATTAGAGCTAATAATATCGCTAATAATGGATATCAAAAATGGTTGAATTATCCAGTACAAAGTTTCCAAGTGCTTTTAGGAGCAAATTATAAATTTGATTTTTAGATATTGAACTAATTTTCCAACATAAAAAAAGCAGGCAACTTATTTAAGTAGCCTGCTTTTTTTATCTGAATCGTTTTTTATTTAGTAAAAGGAACTGCGATTCTAACTTTATCCCATCCCATGTTAAGCACAACGCCGTTATCAGCTTTAGTGAAAACCATTGAGAGTGCATCTAGAGCAGTATCGCCTGCAGTTACAGGAACTGTTATTCTTGTAATATCATTTTTATCATTATAAGTATATGCACCCCAAACATTTCTATCTTTATTAATGATAATGGTCCATTCTTTTTCACCAGGAATTGTATATAACGTGTAAACTCCCTTTTCAATTTTAGTTTTACCTAAGTAAGAATCAGTAAAAAATGTTATTTCAGCTGCTTCATTAGCTCCAGTTCTCCATATTTTTCCATTTGGTGCAAGTTCGCTAATAGCACGTCCTTTTAATTGAGGTCTGCTATAGATAATTCGTGCTGTTTTATTAGAATCTTTATAATCATTAGGGTACCAAGCAGCATCCAATGGACTTTTATCTAAATCTGGGAATTTTTGTGCGTGTATATCATTAGATAATAGCATAACAAGTGCACAGATTCCTGTGGCTAGAAATGTAGATTTTCTCATAGTTTTTAGTAATAATTAAATGTTTAAAATTCAATTGTGATTCGTAAAGTTAGAAATTCCTTCCGAAGTTTCATAGTGATTCTAATATGGTTTAGGAATAAATCGCAGACTCCCATTTAAAATTTTAACTTTGGTCGTTCTTACAATTATAAAGATTCGCTTTTTCACTTATGTCAAACTGTATTTTTCACAATTGTCTAACATATATCAAAATCTATAAAAATGACTTTTAAGCAAAAAATATATACCTATTATCTTCAGTTGGTCCAAGATAAAATCGATGTTTTTAGAGATATGATTTCGGCTTTGACGGAAGATTCGAAGAACGATGCTAAAGGCTCTGCAGGTGATAAACACGAAACGGCTTTGTCAATGATGCACATTGAGCAAGAGAAACTGAATCGCAAACTAAGAGAAGTATTAGACCAAAAGATAATTTTGGATAAAATTGAGGCAACTGCAATTACAGAAACTATTATTTTAGGCAGTTTAATCAAGGCTAACGGCATATTTTTATATTTAAGTGTTGCATTACCAAAAATCGCAATCGAAGGAATCAATGTTATTGCTCTTTCTCCTCAATCACCTTTAGGAAATAAATTAATGGGAATGAAAGTGGGTCACAGTTTCGAAATTAATACTACCAAATATATCATTGAAGAGGTTTATTGATTGAATACGTACTAAATCAGTTTTACCAAAATACTTTCTTTGCGATTTTATAGAAAAAAAATAATAAAATTAAACATCAACATATCATATTAACTACTACTAAATCGAACACTTCTAACTACTAAATACAAACTACATGAAACAAATCTCTTTACTTTTTTCTTTTTTATTATTACTGTCTTGTAACCAAAGCAATAAGACTGCAGTTGATACAATTGTTACTGACGCAACGATTTATCAGGTTAATGACTCTTTTAGTACTGCTTCTGCAATGGCAATTAGTGATGGTAAAATTCTAGCCATTGGAACAAATGAAGAAATAACAAAAAAGTATGAATCAAAAAATACAATAGACGGTAAAGGAAAGTTTATTTATCCAGGTCTAATCGATGCCCATTGTCATTTTTACGGTTATGGTTTGAATTTACAAGAAGTCGATTTGCGTGGAACTAATAGCATGAAAGAAGTAATTGAGCGTGTTAAAGCGTTTCAGAAAGAAAAAAATCCTGAGTTTATTGTTGGTAACGGTTGGGACCAAAATGATTGGGAAGTAAAAAAATATCCTACTAAAGAAGATTTAGATGCTGAGTTTCCAAATATTCCTGTTGTTTTAAATCGAATAGATGGTCACGCAATGATTGTAAATAGTAAAGCTTTGTCATTAGCAGGGATAACCAGTAAATCTGACGCTACAGGAGGTCAAATCGAATTAGCAAATGGGCAACCAACTGGAATTTTGATTGATAACCCAATGCGATTAATTAGTAAAATTATTCCAGCACCAAACCGTAAAACACAAATCGCTGCATTAGTAGATGCACAAAAAACGATGTTTGAATACGGATTAACAACAGTTAATGACGCTGGTTTATCGCCTGATGTAATTCAATTGATTGATAGTTTGCAAAAAGCGAAAATCTTAAGTATAAATGTTTACGCAATGATATCGGCGAGTCAGAAAAACGTGGATTTGTATTTAAAAAAGGGGATTTATAAAACTAATGCCTTAAATGTGCGTTCCTTCAAACTTTTTGGTGATGGAGCTTTAGGTTCTCGTGGAGCATGTATGCATGACGAGTATTCTGATATGGCAAAACAACATGGCGCTTTAAGATCTTCGCCACAAGAATTAAAGTCTATTGCAAAGCAAATTGCAGCTTCTAATTTTCAGCTCAATTCACACGCTATTGGTGATTCAGCTAATACCGTTTTACTGAAAATTTATAAAGAAGTTTTAAGCGGTAAAAAAGATCGCAGATGGAAAATCGAACATGCTCAAGTAATTAGAGAGCAGGATTTTGATTATTTTAAATTGGGTATAATTCCGTCGGTACAGCCTACACACGCTACATCTGATATGTATTGGGCAGGAGAACGATTAGGGAAAGAGAGATTGAAAAATTCATATGCTTATAAAAAGCTACTTCAAAAAGCAGGAATGGTAGCTCTAGGAACTGATTTTCCTATCGAGGAAGTAAATCCTATGTTGACTTTTCATTCTGCTGTTGCGAGAAAAGACAGTAAAAATTTTCCAAAAGGCGGATTTCAAATGGAAAATGCGCTAAGCAGAGAAGAAACATTGAAAGGAATGACGATTTGGGCTGCCTATTCTAATTTTGAAGAAAAAGAAAAGGGAAGTTTAGAAGTGGGGAAATGGGCTGATTTCGTAATATTCGATCAGGATTTAATGAAAATGAAAGAAGAAGAAATCGTCAAAATGGCTGCTGATGCTACTTTTTTAAAAGGCGCTAAGGTGAAATGAGAAACAGTAAAAAAATAAGAAAATGTAATTTTTAAATAAATTTTTTATTCTAAAATTTACATTTGGTTACTATAACGGCTATTTTGGTTTATATTTATAACCAAAATAGCCATTTGTGTTTTGTATTTATAGCTACTAACGCATCTTTGCCTTAACAATATAAAGAAAATATTTAAAATATATAGTTATGTGCGGAATAGTATGTGCCTTCGAATTAAAACAAAGTTCTGAAACTTTAAGACCACAAGTCTTGGAAATGTCTAAAATTATTCGTCATCGCGGTCCAGACTGGAGTGGGATTTTCAGTAACGAAAAAGCAATTTTATCTCACGAAAGATTAGCGATTGTGGATCCAGCTTCTGGAAAGCAGCCGTTATTAAGCGAAGATGGAAAGTTAGTTTTAGCAGCTAATGGCGAGATTTACAATCATAGAGAACTTCGCAAGCAATTTGAAGGGAAATACAACTTTCAAACAGAGAGTGACTGTGAAGTTATTTTAGCACTTTATAAAGAAAAAGGTCCTCATTTTATTGATGAAATGAACGGAATTTTTGGATTTGCTATTTATGATGTTGATAAAGACGAGTATTTTGTTGCGCGAGATCATATGGGAATTATTCCATTGTACATAGGTTGGGACCAACATGGAACTTTTTATGTAGCTTCAGAATTGAAAGCGCTAGAAGGCTACTGTACTAAAATAGAATTATTTCCTCCGGGGCATTATATGTCAAGTAAAGATGGAGAATTTGTGCAATGGTACAAGAGAGAATGGACTGATTATGATGCGGTGAAAGACAACGAAACCAATATTGCAGAAATTAAAGTAGCGCTAGAAGCTGCTGTTCATAGACAATTGATGAGTGATGTTCCTTATGGAGTTTTACTTTCAGGAGGTTTAGATTCATCAATTACTTCGGCTGTAGCCAAAAAATATGCTCAAAAACGTATTGAGTCAGGTGATGTTGCCGATGCTTGGTATCCACAATTACACTCTTTTTCAGTTGGATTAGATGGTTCTCCTGATTTAGCTGCAGCGCAAATCGTAGCCGATCATATTGGGACTATTCACCACGAAATTAAATTTACTATTCAAGAAGGTTTAGATGCCATTCGCGATGTGATTTACAACTTAGAAACGTATGATGTTACAACTGTTAGAGCATCAACGCCTATGTGGTTAATGGCGAGAGTTATTAAGTCAATGGGAATTAAAATGGTGCTTTCAGGTGAAGGAGCAGATGAGTTATTTGGAGGTTATCTTTATTTTCATAAAGCGCCAAATGCAAGAGAATTTCATGAAGAAAATGTTAGGAAACTAGGAAAGTTGCACATGTACGACTGCTTGCGAGCAAACAAAAGTTTAGCGGCGTGGGGAATTGAAGGTCGTGTTCCATTTTTAGATAAAGAATTTATGGATGTTGCGATGCGCATTAATCCTCAAGATAAAATGATTAACGCAGAGCATCCGATGGAAAAATGGGTAGTTCGTAAAGCTTTTGAAGATATGTTGCCGCCAAGTGTAGCTTGGAGACAAAAGGAGCAGTTTAGTGATGGAGTAGGTTATAGCTGGATTGACACTTTAAAGGAAGTTGTCGCGAAAGAAGTTTCTGATGAGCAGTTAGCTAATGCGAAATATAAATTCCCATTGCAAACGCCAACATCTAAAGAAGAGTATTATTACCGCTCTATATTTACAGAACATTTCCCTAGTGATGCAGCTGCTCTATGTGTTCCTCAAGAAGCTAGCGTTGCTTGTAGTACAAAAATCGCTTTAGAATGGGATGAAGCATTTAAAAATATGAATGATCCTTCCGGTAGAGCTGTGGCTAGTGTTCACGATGATGCTTACGCAAAAGTTTAAAATTTTTTCAATAAATTAGAAACGCCTCCATTATTTGGGGGCGTTTTTGTTTTTATATGTATTTCGAAGTAGCAGTGAAATTTTAAACTTAAATTAGGTTGTGTGCTTTTTAGCCACCTTATAACTCACTACCAAATTATAAATGTATTAGTGAAAATTTAAATCTATAACTAAAACTAGATATTTAGTAACAATTTATAAGTAAATAATGATTTTGTATTTTGTTTTAAAAGTCAATCGCTCATATTTGTATTATGTAAATTACAGTAAGGATTTAAAAAAGAATATTTATGTGTGGAATATTAGCGATCATTGGAAAAGGGAAAGATGGAGAACTTGTTAGAGAGCTTTCAAAGAGAATGTCTCATCGTGGACCAGATGAAAGTGATATTCATGTTACAGAGAACGGACATATTTTAAGTCATGAAAGATTATCAATTATCGATTTACATTCTGGGAAGCAACCTATTCAAGGTTCTAAAACTGCATATATGGTTCACAACGGTGAGATTTATAATCATCAGGAATTAAGAGATGGTATTTTAAAAGAACACACATTTAGAACCAAGTCCGACTCTGAAGTTATAGTTCATCTATATGAGGAATTTGGTTACGATTTCTGCAATATGCTTGATGGAGATTGGGCTTTTGTTGTTGTAGATGGAAATGATTTTATTGCCGGTAGAGATCCAATGGGCGTAAAACCTTTATATTATGGATTAGATGAAAGAGGAAGAATTTACTTTTCTTCAGAAATGAAACCTATCGCAGATCAGTGCAAAACTTTTTCTACTTTTCCACCAGGACATTATTACACCCAAAAAACAGGTTTTGTCAAATACTACAAACCAGAATACGAAAATCACTTAAAAGCAGATCAGGAATTAGATTTGGATTTAATTAGAAAAACTTTAACTGAAGCCACTAGAAAACGATTAATGAGTGACGTGCCTATTGGAGTTTTACTTTCAGGAGGATTAGATTCGTCGTTGACCTCTGCAATTGCTTCTCGTTTATTGGCGGAAAGCGGTAAAAAATTACATTCATTTTCTATAGGATTAAATGCTGATGCGCCTGATGCTAAAGCAGCAAGGCAAGTAGCTGATTTTTTAGGTACAGAACATCATGAAATTTATTTTACTGTTGACCAAGGAATTACAATATTAGATAAATTAATTTGGCATCTCGAAACGTATGATGTAACATCGATTAGAGCAAGTACACCTATGTATTTTTTGTCAAAAGCAATAACGGATTTGGGAGTTAAAGTAGTTCTTTCAGGTGAGGGAGCTGACGAAATCTTTGGAGGTTACTTATATTTTAGAAATGCACCATCTGCCGAAGAATTCCAAAAAGAAACAATCGAGAGAGTACAAAAACTTTTTACCGCTGATTTACTTAGAGCTGACAAATCAACAATGGCTCACGGATTAGAAGCTAGAGTGCCATTTTTAGACAAAGAATTCTTGGATTTAGCAATTCGTATCAAAGCAGATGAAAAAATGCCTAAAACTTATGATGGGAAAGAAAAATATATATTGAGAAAAGCATTTGACACTCCTAATGATCCTTATTTACCTGATGAGATTTTATGGAGACAAAAAGAACAATTTTCTGATGGAGTAGGGTACAGTTGGATCGATGAGTTAATCGAGTATTGCTCTTCGCAAGTTACTGATGAGCAGTTAGAAGGTGCCACCAAGGAATTTTTATATAACGCACCTACAACTAAAGAAGCCTACTTATATCGATCTATTTTTAATAAGCATTTCCCGCAAGTGAGCGCTGCTCAAACAGTGAGGAAATGGATACCTAAATGGCAAGAAAATCAAGATCCAAGCGGAAGAGCAAACGCTGCGCATGTAAAAGCAGATACTGCAATTGCTAAAAAAGCAAATGCTGTATAAAGTACTATTTTGTTTAATCATTATTTTTTTGAATAGGACGATTTTTAAACAAAATTTATAGTCATTATATATTGATCTACTCATCTATGCAAGTTTTTGCAAAATCGATTTTATGCGACTAATTCTTGTACACGAACTTTAATAAAAATTTTAGAATTATAATTAGTGTGAAACCATTGAATATTATGACTTTTCATTTTTAGAATGTCGCGCTTTAAGCCTAGGTATTTAGTAATGAAATTTTGTTTGAAACAGATAAATTTACTTTGTTTAGGAGAGAAATGCAATATAAATTGATCTCAGTATTACAAAAAAGCTTTTTTTACGATCTTGGTTTATTTAATCCTCTATCATAGAGTACGATAGTTCCAGCAACCGAAACATTTAAGCTTTTTTCTGATTTAAATTTTACTAAAAAATGGCATTTTTCAATCGCCTGTTTAGTAAGTCCGTTATCCTCAGCGCCTAATAAATAAACACATCTTCTTGGGTGTTCGAAAGTTTCTAAGTCTTCTGCATTTTCATCCAATTCAACGCCAACTAATCGCGCGCCTTTCGGTAAATTTTTATAGAAATCTTCAAAATTTTCATAGTGGAAATACGGCATAGATTTTACAGCATTATGCGTATCACAAGCTTGTTTTGCGTATCGATTTCCGATTGTGAAAATATAACTAGCACCTAAGTTTTGCGCAGAGCGCCATAAAACCCCCAGATTTTCAGGTGTTTTACCATTTTGTATACCGATACCGAAATATTCAGTCGTGAAGTTATCATTCATACTACAAAAATACAAACAGTTATTTATAATGGCAAAATTTTATTTTTACTAAAAAGTTTAAATTATTAGCGTTTTTATTAGTTTGAAATGGGAAAATGTTAATAACTTAAAGGCTTTAAAAGGTAATTTAACGCTTATCTAATTTGCGTTTTTATATATTTGCGTGTTAGACAAAAATTACATTTTTTTAGAATAAAAATATGAGCGAAGAAATCAAGAAGGACAGTTATTCAGCAGATAGTATTCAAGCATTAGAAGGAATGGAGCACGTAAGAATGCGTCCTTCGATGTATATTGGAGATGTGGGTGTTCGAGGTCTGCATCATTTAGTTTATGAAGTAGTAGATAACTCTATCGATGAGGCAATGGGCGGCCATTGTGATACAATTATTGTAGATATAAATGAGGACGGATCAATTTCTGTGGAAGATAATGGACGTGGTATACCAGTTGGGATTCATAAAAAAGAAGGTGTTTCTGCACTGGAAGTTGTAATGACCAAAATTGGTGCTGGTGGAAAATTTGATAAAGACTCTTATAAAGTTTCTGGAGGACTTCACGGTGTGGGTGTTTCTGTAGTAAATGCTTTGTCAAAACATTTACGTGCGACTGTTTACAGTGCTGATGGTAATGTTTATGAGCAAGAATATGAAAAAGGTAAAGCACTTTATCCAGTAAAACAAATTGGAGTAGCTGGTAAGAGAGGAACTGTAGTGACTTTTTATCCAGATCCAACAATTTTCACGCAAACAGTTGAGTATTCTTATGATACTTTATCGGCTAGAATGCGTGAATTATCTTATTTGAATAAAGGTATTACAATTACGTTTACAGATAGAAGAGAAAAAGATAAAGACGGGAATTTCGTTTCAGAGGTGTTTCATTCTGATGAAGGTCTTAAAGAATATATCAGATATTTAGATGGAAATCGTGAGCCTATTATTGCACACGTAATTTCGATGGATAATGATAAAGGTGAAATTCCAGTTGAGGTTGCCTTGATTTATAACACTAGTTATACCGAGAATATTTTCTCTTATGTGAATAATATTAACACGCATGAAGGAGGAACGCATTTGCAAGGTTTTAGAACTGGTCTTACAAGATCATTGAAGAAATATGCGGATGCATCTGGAATGTTGGATAAACTTAAATTTGATATTGCAGGAGATGATTTCCGTGAAGGATTAACTGCTATCATTTCTGTAAAAGTTCAAGAGCCACAATTTGAAGGACAAACCAAAACTAAACTTGGAAATAGAGAAGTAGTTTCTCCAGTTTCTCAGGCAGTTTCTGAAATGATTGAAAATTATTTGGAAGAAAATCCAAATGATGCTCGTATCATCGTTCAAAAAGTAATTCTTGCAGCACAAGCACGTCACGCAGCTAAGAAAGCTCGTGAAATGGTTCAGCGCAAAACCGTGATGGGTGGCGGTGGATTGCCTGGAAAACTTTCTGATTGTTCAGAACAAGATCCTGCAAAATGTGAAGTATATCTTGTCGAGGGAGATTCGGCAGGTGGAACGGCTAAGCAAGGTCGTGATCGTGCATTCCAAGCTATTTTACCATTACGTGGTAAGATTTTGAATGTTGAGAAAGCAATGCATCATAAAGTTTTTGAAAATGAAGAGATTAGAAATATATTTACTGCTTTAGGTGTTACTGTAGGTACTGAAGAGGATAGTAAAGCATTGAATATTTCAAAATTACGTTACCATAAAGTAATTATTATGTGTGATGCCGATGTCGATGGAAGTCACATCTCTACTTTGATTTTGACATTCTTCTTTAGATTTATGAAAGAATTAATCGAACATGGTCACATTTATATTGCAGCACCACCTTTGTATCTAGTTAAAAAAGGAAATAAAAAAGAATATGCTTGGAATGATGTTCAACGTGATCAAGCGAATGAAAGAATGGGCGGAAGTGCAGGAATTCAGCGTTACAAAGGTCTTGGAGAAATGAATGCAGAGCAGTTATGGGAAACTACTATGGATCCTAACTTTAGAACTTTACGCCAAGTAACTATTGACAGTTTAGCAGAAGCTGATAGAGTTTTCTCTATGTTGATGGGTGATGAGGTTCCACCAAGAAGAGAATTTATTGAGAAAAATGCAGTTTATGCAAAAATTGACGCATAAAAATTTATTAAAACGTTCGCCTTTTATTCGAAAAGCGAACGTTTTCATTTAATATTGACAAACAACCAAATAAACTATAAAAAATGAAAGTTACCATTATAGGAGCAGGAAATGTAGGAGCAACGTGTGCAGATGTAATTTCTTATAGAGGAATTGCTAGCGAAGTAGTATTATTAGATATCAAAGAAGGTTTTGCTGAAGGTAAAGCTTTAGATATTATGCAATGTGCTACTAATACAGGTTTTAATACAAAAGTGACTGGTGTTACTAATGATTATTCTAGAACAGCAGGAAGTGATGTAGTAGTTATTACATCAGGAATTCCTAGAAAGCCAGGAATGACACGAGAAGAACTAATAGGAATAAATGCAGGAATTGTAAAAACAGTAGCTGAAAATGTATTAAAGCATTCTCCGGATACTATTATTGTTGTGGTTTCTAATCCTATGGATACTATGACGTATTTAGCATTAAAATCAACTGGATTACCAAAGAATAGAATTATTGGAATGGGTGGAGCTTTAGATAGTTCTCGTTTTAGAACTTATTTGTCTTTAGCTTTAAACAAACCAGCTAACGATATTTCTGCTATGGTTATTGGTGGACACGGAGACACTACAATGATTCCTTTAACAAGATTAGCTTCTTACAATGGAATTCCAGTTTCTCAATTTCTATCAGAAGAGCAATTAAATAAAGTTGCTGCTGATACGATGGTTGGTGGTGCAACACTTACAGGTCTTTTAGGAACTTCAGCTTGGTATGCTCCAGGTGCTTCTGTTGCTTTCTTAGTAGATAGTATATTAAATGACCAAAAGAAAATGATTGCATGTTCTGTTTTTGTAGAAGGAGAATACGGTCAAAATGATATTTGTATTGGTGTTCCTTGTATCATTGGTAAAAATGGAGTTGAAGAAATTCTTTCTATTGAATTAAATGATGCTGAAAAAGCTTTATTTGCTAAAAGCGCGGATGCTGTTAGACAAATGAATGACGCTCTAAAATCGATTTTGGTATAAAAATTACATAAAAGAAATAGAAGACTGCAGCTTTGCAGTCTTTTTTCTTGAGATTAATCGATAAATAAATTGGTTAATCTTAACCATAATTATATATTTGCTCGGTTTAAAAAAAATTAGGTTGCTCAATATGTTCTTTTTTCATCTTAAAAAAGTTCCTGAAGTGCTTCTGTATAGGGTTTAAAGCAAAAATAAATAAATAAAAAATAATTAATTTTTAGTAATAATGCAGAATAAAGGACTTATTAAATTTTTCGCAATTCTATTTGCATTGGTAAGTATTTACCAACTTTCTTTCACTTTTGTTGCAAGTAAAGTAAAAAACGATGCAAAAGCTTTTGCTAATGGGAATTCTGAGAAGGAAGTTAAATATTTAGACTCTATTGGTAAAGAGAAAGTATTTAATCTTGGTTTTACCAATTTCACTTTCAATGAAGTTAGTGATAAACAAATCAACAAAGGTCTTGACTTAGAGGGAGGAATAAATGTTATTCTTCAAATTTCGGTTAAAGATATCTTGAAAGGATTATCTAATAATTCTAAAAATCCAGTTTTCAATAAGTCTTTGGCTGATGCAACTGTGAATCAAAAAGGAAATCAAACCTATTTAGATGCATTTTATGACGCTTTTGATGCTAATTCAAATGGAACTGTAAAATTAGCTGCACCAGACATTTTTGCAAACAGAAGCTTGCAAGGTGAAGGTGGAGTAGATTTTCAAATGACTGATGCACAAGTAAAGAAGGTTATTTCTAGAAAAGTTGATGAGTCTGTAGAGAGTGCATTTGGCGTATTAAGAAAACGTATCGATAAATTTGGTGTAACACAACCTAACATTCAAAAATTAGGAGAATCTGGAAGAATTCTTGTTGAACTTCCTGGTGCTAAGGATGTTGATAGAATTAAAAAATTATTACAAAGTACTGCTCAACTTGAGTTCTGGGAAACTTATAAAATTGAAGAAATTGGTAATTTTTTAATGGCTGCTAATGAGTCATTGAAAAAAACTGAGGTTAATATTGCTGAGGTAAAACCAGTTGTAAAAGATTCATTAAGTGCTTTGTTATCTGATGGTAAAGATTCTGCTGCGACTAAAAAAGGAAATAATCCTTTATTAGATAAAATCATGGCTCAAGGTGGTGGACCAGTTTTAGGTCTTTTCTCACCAAAGGACACTGCTGTTGTTAACGGTTATTTTAAGAGAGCAGATATTAGAATTTTACTTGCAGGAGATCAACGTTACGCAAAATTTGTTTGGGGAATTCCTTCAGCAATTAAAGATGCAAACGGAAAATCAGTAGATGCAGTTGAATTATATGCATTAAAAGGAAATAGAGACAACGTTCCTGCTATGAGCGGTGGAGTTGTTACTGATGCAAAAGATACTTTTGATCAATTAGGTAAACCAGCTGTTTCTATGCAAATGGACGGTCAAGGTGCAAAATCTTGGGAAGAGTTAACAGGAAGAGCATACACTCAAAAAAGTAATATTGCTATTGTACTTGATGATGTGGTTTATTCTGCACCAGGAGTTTCTAGCGGACCTATTTCAGGTGGAAGATCTGAAATTTCAGGAGCATTTGATGTAACACAAACTAAAGATTTAGCTAACGTTTTAAGAGCAGGTAAATTACCAGCTGCTGCTGACATTGTTCAGTCAGAAGTGGTAGGACCATCCCTAGGACAAGAGGCAATTGATAATGGTACTAGTTCAGCAGTTTGGGGATTAATTATTGTATCACTTTGGATGATGTTTTTCTATGGTAAAGCAGGATGGTATGCTAACGTTGCATTAGCAGTTAACTTACTTTTCTTATTTGGTATTCTTGCAAGTCTTGGTGCAGTATTAACTTTACCTGGTATTGCTGGTATCGTTCTTACAATGGGAACTGCAGTAGATGCAAATATTATTATCTACGAAAGAGCAAAAGAGGAGCTACGTGCTGGTAAGTCACTTGATGAAGCCGTTAAGACTTCTTATAGCTGGAGAGGTGCAATGTCATCTATTACTGATGCGAATGTAACACACATATTAACTGGAGCTGTATTATTTATATTTGGTTCAGGACCAATTAAAGGTTTTGCTACTACTTTGTTAATAGGTATTATAACTTCATTGTTTACTTCTATTTTCATCGCTAGAATCTTTATTGATTGGAATATTAGTAAAAAGAATGATTTAACTTTTGTTACTAAATACTCTAAAAACATATTTACAAACTTCCATTTTAATTTCTTAGGTATGAAGAAATGGACGTATTTAATCTCTACGATTATTGTAATTGTAAGTTTCACGTCATTAGCTATAAATGGTTTGGATCAAGGTGTGGATTTTGTTGGAGGTAGAACATTCCAAGTACGTTTTGAAAAACCAGTTTCAACTGAAACAGTAAAACAAGAGTTAGAAAAAGTTTTTGATGGTAGCGCCGAAGTAAAAGTATTTGGTAGTGACAATCAGTTAAAAATAACTACTAAGTATAAAGTTCAAGAGCCAGGAACTAAAGCTGATGAAGAAGTTAATAAGCTGTTGTTTGAGAATTTAAAACAACATTATTCTTCTGCTATGACTTATGATAAATTTGTTAACGCTTACGACGGTAAAAATTTAGGAGTTTTACAAGCTTCTAAAGTTGGACCAACTGTTGCAGAAGATATCAAAACAAATGCATATTGGGCTGTCTTAGGTTCATTAGCATTAGTTTTCTTATACTTAATGATCAGTTATAGAAAATGGCAATATAGTTTAGGTGCGATTGCTGCAGTAGCGCATGACGTAATCTTTGTCTTAGGTGTTTATTCATTATGTTATAAGTTCATGCCTTTTGGAATGGAAATCGATCAGCATTTCATCGCTGCGATTCTAACCGTTATTGGATATTCAATGAATGATACTGTTATTGTATTTGACAGGGTTCGTGAATATTTAGCTGGTAAAACTAAAGGTACATTTGCTGACATCGTGAATCAATCTATTAACACAACAATGTCAAGAACTATAAATACTTCGTTAACGATGATTGTTGTATTGTTAATTATGTTTGTTTTTGGTGGAGAATCAATCAGAGGATTTATATTCGCTATGTTGATTGGTATTGTAGTAGGAACTTATTCTTCGCTATTTATCGCAACACCAATTCTTGTAGATACAATCTCTAAAGAAGATAAAGATAAAGTTGAAGTTAATCACCTAGAAGCTTAATTAGCTTTAAAATAAATGTAGAAAAGAGATTCAGCGAAAGTTGAATCTCTTTTTTTTTTGGATTAAAATAATATCTGTTTTAGAAATAAAATTCAGATGAGTGTTCAATGTTTACCTGAGGGAAGAGTTAAACCTTAAATTATTAATTTAGCAATGTTGAGATCATCAAAGTAAGATTTATTAATAGATCTAATTCAGAGTGTGGGAAAGATTCTATTTTATATTGAAGGTACTTTCCACCATATTCTGAATTATCATTTATTCTCATTAAATATTTAAAAGGTCCTAAAATGTTATTTTTTTCTAGTTAGACCAAGATCTTTAGCATCCTAAACGAGTGAGTTAACATTAAATTAAATGTACGTTACAACTAAATAATGTGCCATCACTTTGTCACGCTGGAAGCCTCTCAACTAATGCGCTCTTAATAATTTATTTCAGACATCATTAGAATTTAAAACAGTTTCTTTTAATTAATCTATTTCAGAATTGAAATACTATTTCAACTTCAAGTTGCTCTCAATTTTATATTAAATTGCAATCATAAAAAAAGCGCTATCTAATTTAATTAGTTAGCGCTTTCTGATTTCAACTTATTTTTTATTAGTTTACATGTTCCTTTTGAGCTGTAAATATAAAATAAAGACCAATAATGATGAAAGGTATACTTAGCCACTGTCCAGTTGAAAACAGACCTAATGCGCTTTCAAAACCACCTTGGCTTTCTTTCACTGATTCTACGATAAATCGAACCGTGAACAAAAGAACTAGGAACATGCCAAAAATGTAACCGGTATATTTTCTTTTTTCTGTTTTCCAATACATGAAGAATAATACTGCAAATACAAAAATATAACAAAATGCTTCATATAATTGTGTAGGATGTTTTGCCGGTACTTGCGCTAATAATGCAGAGAATTTAGGGTCTTGAGCTATAGCTGCGTAAGCTGCTTGCGGATTTGGTATTCCAGTAGCATTTACAGCATCCATTGGACTGAAATGATCTCTTACAAATCGTATTCCAAAACTAGAAGTTGTTTGATGACCTATAATTTCAGAATTGAAAAAGTTTCCTAAACGTACAAAAATAGCGCCACTAGCAACTGGAATTACTACACGATCTAAAATCCACATTTGTGGTCTTTTTAAAACATTTTTGCTGTAAAAATACATCGCTATTATTATTGATATAGCAGCTCCATGACTCGCTAATCCAGTAAAACCTGTAAATTCCCATCCTTGTATAATATTAAATAAGGATTCATTTGGGTTTTCTCTAATAGGTAATAGAATTTCCGTCAAGTGATTGCTGTAATATTCCCAATCGTAGAAAAACACATGTCCTAAACGTGCACCAAGTAATGTCGCTAGAACAGTCCAAATGAATAAAGAATCCAGTTTTTCTATAGATTCGCCTTCTCTCTCGAAAATATTTTTCATTATGTACCAACCCAAGCCAAAGGCGATTACAAACATCAAGCTATAATACCGAATCATAAAAAAACCTAAATCTATTCCCTCTGATGGATTCCAAACGATGTTTAAAGCATGTGTCATTTATTGTTTTTTTTTAATCAGTTGTAAAAATATGTAATAAAAGGAAGGTTTCTACTAATAAAAGGTTAATGTTGGTGATTGCATTTCTCATTAGGAACCGGATCATATCCACTGCCTCCCCAAGGATTACAACTCACAATCCTTTTTAGGCCTAAAAAGCCACCATAAAGTAATCCGTGTTTTTGTAATGCTTGTAGCATATAGGTAGAACAAGTCGGCTCAAATCTACAAGATGCAGGTGTAAAAGGAGAGATTGCAGTTTGGTAAAAACGCACTAATACCACAAAAGGAAATATGAGAATTTTTTTAATCATATTTAATCAGTTCTGATTTTTAAATAGATATACTAAACGCTAAAAGTAGTTCCTTCTTTTCCATCTTTCAACTGGATTCCTAAAGCAACTAATTGATCTCTAATTTGGTCAGATAAGGCAAAATTCTTATTATCTCTAGCTTGCTTTCTCATTTCGATCAACATATTAACTGTTCCTTCTAGTTTGTCGTTATTGCTGTCAGATACTTTCTCGTCTTCTAAACCTAAGACATCAAATACAAAAGCGTTCATAGCTTTTATAAAAGATTCTAAGTCAGCAGACGTCAAATTTTCTTTACCATCATTTAGTAAATTGATGAATTTTACACCTTCAAATAATTGTGCTATCAATATAGGTGAATTGAAATCGTCATTCATTGCATCGTAACAAGACTGTTTCCACGCTGAAATATCAATAGTACTTTTTGAATTTGGTGTAATCTCTTTAGCTACACTTAGTGCTTCCATCAATCGTTTGTACCCTTTTTCTGCAGCAACAATTGCATCATCAGAAAAGTCAAGAATACTTCGGTAATGAGCTTGTAACATGAAAAATCGTGCTACAGAAGCTGAAAATGCCTTACTAAGAATTGTGTTTTCTCCTGTAAGTATTTCTCTTGGTAAAATATTATTACCTGTTGATTTGGCCATCTTTTTACCGTTCAACGTAAGCATATTGGCATGAAGCCAGTAATTAACTGGAGTTTGACCCGTACAAGCTTCGTTTTGAGCAATTTCGCATTCATGATGCGGGAACTTTAAGTCCATTCCGCCTCCGTGAATGTCAAAGTGATTCCCTAGATATTTTGTACTCATTGCAGTACATTCTAGGTGCCATCCTGGAAAACCATCACTCCAAGGTGAGGGCCAACGCATAATATGCTGCGGTTCTGCTTTTTTCCAAAGTGCAAAATCTTGCGGATTTCTTTTGTCAGTTTGACCATCAAGATCTCTAGTATTAGCCAACATATCCTCAATATTACGTCCACTTAATCTGCCATAATGATTGGTTTTATTAAATTTTACTACATCAAAATAAACAGATCCATTAGCTTCATAACCAATTCCGTTATCAATTATAGTTTTGATAATTTCTATCTGCTCAATGATATGACCTGTAGCTGTCGGCTCAATGCTTGGTGGCAAAAAGTTGAATGCGTTTAGGATGTCGTGAAAATCTACCGTGTAGCGCTGAACTACTTCCATAGGTTCCAGCTGTTCTAAACGAGCTTTTTTTGCAATTTTATCTTCACCTTCGTCTTCATCATCAACAATATGTCCAACATCAGTAATATTTCTAACGTAACGAACTTTATAATCTAAATGTAAAAAATACCTAAAAATAACATCAAATGACATGAAGGTACGTACGTTTCCTAAATGCACATTGCTGTAGACCGTAGGTCCGCAAACATACATCCCAACATTTCCTTGATGGATTGGTTTAAATGTTTCTTTTTCTCCTGAAAGAGAATTGTATATTTTGAGTGTTTGCGTTTCGTATAAAGGCATTTAGTTTATTTTTTTTAGGAGCTAATTCCTGCTTTCCGCTTCAATCTTTCCATTTTTAAGAAAAAATAGAAAGGATTTCCACTACGATCAGGGCTAGGATTTATTGCTGAGAACGTAATTTAGACTTATTTCTACTTCCCCTTTAATTTGTCGCGGTAAAGGATTATAAGGATTTAGAACTTAGTTTCTAGTTTAATGTAATCTAAAAATTCTCTTCGAGTAACACTATCTTTAAATTTCCCACCAAACTCTGAAGTTACGGTACTACTTTCTATATCGCTGATTCCTCTTGAGTTTACACAAAGGTGTTTTGCATCAATAACACAAGCAACGTCTTCCGTACCTAGTGCTAGTTGCAATTCTTGAACAATTTGCATAGTCAAACGCTCTTGTACTTGTGGCCTTTTCGCGTAATATTCAACAATTCGGTTCATTTTTGATAAACCAATAACTCTTCCGTTTGAAATATAAGCTACATGAGCTCTTCCTATAATTGGTAATAAATGGTGCTCACAAGTAGAATATACAATGATATTTTTCTCTACCAGCATTTCGCCATACTTATAGTTATTATCAAATGTTGAAGCTTTAGGTTTTTTTTCTGGATTAAGACCACCAAAGATTTCCTTCACAAACATTTTAGCAACACGATTAGGTGTTCCTTTTAAACTATCGTCTGTCAAGTCCATTCCTAAGGTTAATAAAATACTCTCAACATCTTTTTTTATTTTCTCAATTTTCTCATCATCAGAAATGGCAAAAGCATCATCTCTCACTGGGTTTTTTGCGGATAAACTAACGTGATTATCTCCTATTTCGTCTTGAAATTCTTCTTTATTTATCATTAAAAGGAACTATTATATTTTGTAATTTTATTTAAAGCGTAAAGGTAAATAATAAAAATTAAAGAATTTCTATAGCGTGCACTATTTCAGTTCAAACTAACAGTTTTAAAAAAGTTAAAGCTAGCATAATTAAAGGTTCGGTGCTAAATTGAGAGTAGTCATACATTTATTAATACTACATTTTAAAAATACGATTGACTTTTCCTGATTGAAATGTATCTCGGACTGTAGACCAAAAAAAAATGCAGCAACTATAAAGTTGCCGCATTTTAAAAAAACCATTTCGTTTCCACGAGTATAGAAATCTATTATTATGCTTTAACCTGCATAGCGTTATAAACAGGAATTGCAGCTTTTAGAATTCGTACTGCGCTTATTAAATCTTCTTTCTTTAAAACATAAGCAATTCGAACCTGATTTAAACCCATTCCTGGAGTAGAGTAGAAGCCTGCCGCTGGAGCAACCATTACAGTTTCACCATTCAAATCGTAGCTTTCTAATAACCATTGAGCAAAAGCATCAGCATTGTCAATAGGCAATTGTGCGATACAGTAAAAAGCACCTTTCGGTTTGCTCACAATAACCCCATCTATTTTGTTTAGCTCTTCTACTAATGTATCTCTGCGTTCTCTATATTCAGAAATTACTTCGTCAAAATAACTTTGCGGAGTATCTAATGCTGCTTCACTTGCAATCTGCTCTATTGTTGGCGGACTTAATCTAGCTTGTGCAAATTTCATTGCAGTTGTCATTAATTCTTTATTCTTAGAAACAATACAACCTATTCTAGCACCACACATACTGTATCTTTTAGAAACAGAGTCAATCATAATTGCATGCTCTTCAAGTCCAGGAACATTCATCACTGAATAATGGATATCTCCATCATAAGTGAACTCTCTATAAACCTCATCAGAGATTAAGAATAAATCGTGCTTTTTAACTAAAGCAGCTAACTGCATGATTTCCTCTTTCGAATATAAGTATCCTGTTGGATTTCCAGGATTACATATAAGAATTGCTTTTGTTTTTGCAGTAATTAGTTTTTCAAAATCAGCAATCGCTGGTAATGCAAATCCAGTATCGATAGTCGAAATAACTGGTATTACATTAACTCCTGATGCCGTTGAAAATCCATTGTAATTCGCATAAAAAGGTTCTGGGATAATGATTTCATCTCCTTGATCCATAGTACTTCCCATAGCAAACATCAAAGCTTCTGATCCACCAGTAGTAACAATAATGTCCTCAATGTTTACTGGTATTCCTTGATTTGTATAATAGGCAGCTAGTTTTTTTCTATAACTCTCGTTTCCTGCAGAATGACTGTACTCAAGAATTGTTAAATCGATATTTTTAACAGCTTCCATCGCAACCTCAGGAGTTTTGATATCAGGTTGACCTATGTTCAAGTGATATACTTTATGTCCTTTTTTCTTAGCTATTTCCGAATACGGAACTAATTTACGTATCGGTGATTCAGGCATTAGTTTGCCCTTGTTTGATATTTTTGGCATAGTCTTAATATTATTGAATTGCAAATTTGCGATTTTTTTTCGGAATTTATTGCAAATAAAAAGTGTATAAATTGTTAAATCTGCATTATTCACTGGATTAATTCAGTATTTTTATGTAAAAGAATGACGATGCTAAAAAGACTTTTTTTAATTACTATTTCTCTACTTTTTTTACCTGTGTTTTCGCAGCAAGGATTTCTATTTGAAGATGGAAATTATAAAATTAAAATCCCTTTCAAATTAATTAATAACCTAGTATTTGTTCCTATCAAAGTAAATGGTATCGAACTAAATTTTTTATTAGATACAGGAGTTTCAGAGACTATTCTTTTCAGTCTAGAAGAAAAAAAAGAAATGCGTTTTTTAAATACTGAAAAGGTTTTGTTGAGAGGTCTTGGGAATCAAACGGCTGTTGAAGGGTTAAAATCTACAAACAATATTTTAGAGTTTAGTACTTTAAAAATGAAGCAGCATAAGCTCTACATCGTTTTGGATCCTGAATTTAATTTATCGTCTCAAATTGGGATTCCTGTAAACGGTATTATAGGTTATCAGTTTTTTAAAAATAATTTGGTCGAAATTAATTATCGAAAGAAAGTAATTGTCGTCTATAAAGACAGCCCAAGAAATAAAAGTAGAATAGAAAAAAAGTTTAAAGCAATTCCTATCACGGTCGAAAAGTCTAAGCCCTATTTAAAAACTACTGTCACTTTAGAAAATGAAGAAATACCAGTTAAGTTATTAATTGATATTGGCAATAGCGACGCTGTGTGGCTTTTTGAAGATCGCACAAAAAAAATAAACATTCCTTTTAAAAACTTTGATGATTTTTTAGGAAAAGGATTTAGTGGCGATATTGAAGGAAAACGCGGTAGAATACAAAAATTTAAAGTAGCAGATTTTGAATTTAACAATTTAGTAGCCTCTTTCCCGGATTCCATTTCGATTCGGAATGTAAGTATGGTTCCCGGTAGAATGGGTTCAATTGGTGG
Organism: Flavobacterium sp. PL12; assembly: GCF_039123485.1. Taxonomy (NCBI): domain Bacteria; kingdom Pseudomonadati; phylum Bacteroidota; class Flavobacteriia; order Flavobacteriales; family Flavobacteriaceae; genus Flavobacterium; species Flavobacterium sp. PL12. The sequence continues at coordinate 3,838 of NZ_JBANDI010000001.1, read as the reverse complement.
CGAAATAATGAAGCGTTTTGATGTAGTTTTCGATTATGAAAACGAACTACTATATCTCAAAAAAAATGGTAATTATACTGCTGCTTTCAGTTACAACAAGAGCGGTATCGAAATCCAACATAACGGATTACAATGGGTTCAAGAAACAGTACCTATGGAAACAGTTCCTTTAAGATCTAGAACCAGCGAAACAAACGTTTACAGCGCAAAATCGGACTTCAAATATAAATTTAAATTAAAACCTATTTATGAAATCGCACATATTCGTAAGAATTCTGCGGCGGCAAATATAGGATTACAAAAAGGTGATATACTTTTAAAAGTAAACAGCAGCGCTACTTATAAATATTCTTTAGAAAATATTAATTCTATGTTCCGGTCTGAAGGTTTAAAATGGATTACACTAGAGATAGAACGTGAAAATCAAGTTCTTAAATTTAGATTTAAACTAGATGATATTTTATAAAAAAAAATGCTTCTGAAAAACTTTCAGAAGCATTTTGAATTTAAGAGTGAATAAGTTATTTAATAATTACTTCTCCTTTTATTTTTAAAGCTACTCTTCCTTCATCATAGTTCACTGCATTTGATTCTACAGTTATAGTTTTTCTGATTGGTCCAGGAGCCATATTGTATTTAACTGTAATTTTACCTGTTTTTCCTGGCATAATAGGTTCTGTAGGTTTTGTAGGCACTGTACATCCGCAGGTAGAAAGTACATTAGTGATAATCAATGGTGCATTACCAGTGTTTGTAAAAACGAAATCGCGCGTACCATTTTCTGTTTTGGTAACCTTTCCATAATCGATTGTGTTATTAGGTGCAGAGAATACAATCTTTGGTCCATTTTGGGCAAAACCAATGCTGCTTATCAGTGCAAATGCGAATAAAATTATCGTTTTTTTCATTTTTAGTTATTTAGAATCATTTAGTAAAAATAGTTTCTTTTAATTAATGCACAAATTTTTATTTATCTTTTTATAGTGTGCAGAATTATTTACTTTTGTTCGCTATATCAATTACAAATATCAGACCAAAGTATAATTTTGGTTTTAACAGTTGCTTTATATGACTATTCCTGCACAATTTGACGCTAAAACTATAGAAAACAAATGGTATGACTACTGGATGAAAAATAATTATTTTCATTCTGAGCCAGATCATAGAACCCCATATACCATTGTAATTCCACCGCCTAACGTTACAGGTGTTTTGCACATGGGACACATGTTAAACAATACTATTCAAGATGTTTTAATTAGAAGAGCGCGTCTTAAAGGATTTAATGCTTGCTGGGTTCCTGGAACGGATCATGCTTCAATAGCGACAGAGGCTAAAGTGGTGGCAAAATTAAAAGCGGAGGGAATTAATAAAAATGATCTAACTCGTGAGGAATTTCTTGCTCATGCTTGGGAATGGACTGATAAATATGGAGGTGTAATTCTTGACCAACTTAAAAAACTGGGAGCTTCATGTGATTGGGAGAGAACCAAGTTCACCATGGATCCAGATATGTCGGCATCTGTAATAAAGTCTTTTGTTGATTTATATAACAAAGGTTTGATTTATAGAGGATACCGTATGGTAAACTGGGATCCCGAAGCTAAAACAACTTTGTCTGACGAAGAAGTTATTTATGAAGAACAACAAGGAAAATTATATTTCCTAAAGTATAAAATAGAAGGAACTCAAGACTTTCTTACGATTGCTACAACGCGTCCGGAAACTATTTTTGGAGATACTGCAATTTGTATAAATCCAAATGATGAGCGTTTTGCTCATTTGAAAGGGAAAAAAGCAATAGTTCCTATTTGCGGGAGAGTGATTCCTATTATAGAAGATGAATATGTAGATATCGAATTTGGAACAGGATGCTTAAAAGTTACTCCTGCTCACGATATGAATGATAAAGCTTTAGGTGAAAAGCATAATCTTGAAATTGTTGATATTTTCAATGAAGATGCTACTTTAAATAGTTTCGGTTTACATTATCAAGGGAAAGACCGTTTTGTTGTTCGTGAAGAAATTGCAAATGAACTAGAGAAAATTGGCGCTTTAGAAAAAACAGAGATTCACTTGAATAAAGTTGGAACTTCAGAGAGAACAAAAGCAGTTATCGAACCTCGTTTGTCTGATCAATGGTTTTTAAAAATGGAGGATTTGGTGAAGCCAGCAATTCAATCTGTTTTAGTTGATGGTGATATTAAATTACACCCAGCACGTTTCAATAATACGTATGCACACTGGTTAAATAATATTCGCGATTGGAATATCTCTCGTCAATTGTGGTGGGGACAACAAATTCCTGCTTATTTCTACGGTGACGGGAAAGAAGATTTTGTTGTAGCTGAATCTATTGAAGAAGCTTTGGCTTTAGCCAAAGAAAAAACGGCTAACAACGAACTTCAAATTTCTGATCTTAGACAAGACGTAGATGCTTTAGATACTTGGTTTTCTTCTTGGCTATGGCCAATGTCTGTTTTTGGTGGAATTATGGATCCAGAAAGTGAAGATTTTAAATATTATTACCCAACAAATGACTTAGTGACTGGTCCAGATATTTTATTTTTCTGGGTAGCTAGAATGATCATTGCGGGTTATGAGTATACAGACAAAAAACCATTTACGAATGTATACTTGACTGGATTAGTTCGTGATAAACAAAGACGTAAAATGTCTAAATCATTAGGGAATTCACCAGATCCTTTGGATTTAATCGAGAAATTTGGTGCTGATGGTGTTCGTGTTGGGTTGCTTTTAAGCGCTTCGGCAGGAAACGATATTATGTTTGATGAGGAGTTATGCAATCAAGGAAAAGCATTTACAAACAAAATCTGGAATGCATTCAAATTGATTAAAGGTTGGGAAGTTTCAGATGCAATTCCGCAACCAGAATCTTCAAAAGTGGCAATAGAATGGTATGAAGCTAAACTGCAACAAACATTGCTAGAAATTGAAGATAATTTTGAGAAATACAGAATTTCTGATTCTCTAATGGCAATATACAAATTGGTTTGGGACGATTTCTGTTCTTGGTTTTTGGAAATGATTAAACCTGCATACCAACAGCCAATTGACAGCGTAACTTTTGCAAAAGCGATTGAAATGCTAGAAAACAACTTGAAATTATTGCATCCATTTATGCCTTTTTTGACAGAGGAAATTTGGCAAATTATTGCTGAAAGAACTACAGAAGAAGCATTAATTGTATCTACTTGGCCAGAAATAAAACCTTTCAATACAAAGCTAATCGCAGATTTTGATCACACAATAGAAGTGATTTCTGGAATTAGAACAATCCGCAAGGACAAAAATATTCCTTTTAAAGATGCAATCGAGCTTAAAGCAATTAACAACGATAAAGCCTCAACTTATTTTGATTCGGTCGTAACCAAATTAGGCAACATTACTGCACTAGAATATGTTTCTGACAAAGTGGATGGCGCTTTATCTTTCCGTGTTAAATCTAATGAATATTTTATTCCTATAACTGGAAACATTGATGTTGAAGCTGAAATAGCTAAACTAAATGCGGAACTTGTTTATACGCAAGGTTTCCTTAAGTCAGTTCAAAACAAGCTTGCAAACGAGAAATTTGTGGCTGGAGCACCAGAGAAAGTTTTGATAAATGAAAGACAAAAAGAGACGGATTCATTAGCCAAAATTGCGACTATCGAACAAAGTTTAGCTGGATTAAAATAAGTTTAAATACTATATTATAATTCATTGTTGTCCGATATAATTAAATAAAAAAAGAAGCCAAAAAGATGGCTTCTTTAAATGAATCGTAAATTTGTGTTTCGACATACAAAATACGATGGGTAAAAGTAATTATTTT